>NZ_JAAKDE010000007.1 GCF_013664685.1 Capillibacterium thermochitinicola | reverse complement strand
ATTCTTATACTACCACAAACAATGTGGTGCTTGGCCATTATTAATTGTATCAGAAAAGGTGCTTAATGACTGGAACTCTGCTAATGTTTCTGGATTTGAGTATTATAGTGTTGGGATAAATAAAATTAATTCGGAAAAACTAAAAGATAAAGAACCTCCAAAGTACTTTCATATAATTGTAACAGGTAGATGTGAACTAGATTTAGATAAAATGGGGATAAAAATAAAGAAAAAGTGTCCAAGTTGTGGTAAGGTTTTTTTTGATAAAGAACCATGGGAAATGAATAAATTAATAATCAAAGAATCAACCTGGGATAAAAGCGATCTGTTTATTAGCGAATTATTTCCAGCTATATATCTATGTACAGAGAAAGTTATAATTACTGCCTGTCAGAATAAGCATACGAAATAAGCATACGAATTTAGAATTTATTGAACCAAAGGATGCTTTAACTATTATGCCTCCACCCAAAACTATCGATTATTTAAAGTATTGCAAATAGTTAGCTAGAAAGCTGATATTGATGTTATTGTTGTAATCAGTAATATCTTTATTTGAACTTAATTTTTCTTGGGTCAATTTCTAGAAACTCATTGTGAGGATCTTCCAGGCCACTTTCTAAAATTCCAGCTGTTGTTTTGCTACTACCAATTGGAAACGGGACTTTCTCATCATTGCGGCGGACCTTTTCCTGGGCTTGGCTACCTTTGTCTTGGCAAACACCTGGGCGCAGCGTCCGAGTTATGATTAAAGAGAGGGATTGAACGATGGCAAAGAAGAAACTCCGCAAAATGCTCGGTGATGTGAACGCGCCGTGTACGGTTGCGCTAATGCGCTTGATTGACACTCAAAGCAAGCGGACTATCCGCAACTGGTGCATTGACTACGCCGAGGCAAAGATTCTTCCAATCTTCGAGAAGCATTGTCCGGATGACCCCCGCCCGCGCAACGCGCTGCAGGCCGCCCGCGATTACCTTGACGGCAAGGTGAAATTTCCGGTGGTTAAGAACATCATTCTGAATGAATGCCACGCCGCCGCCCGGGAGCTGGACGCCAATCCCGTGGCGCAAGCGGCGGCCCGTGCCTGTGGACAGGCTTCGGCGGTTGTGCATACACTTACTCACTCCCTCGGCCTTTACTTCTATGGGGCGGCGGCGATCGCCTATGACCGCGTCGGGTTGGACGAAAGCGCCGAAGTATATAATCAGATCGCCGAGGAAGTCTGCGCCGACATGACGGCAGCCTTGCGAGCCGTAGCCGTTGAGGACGAGCCGAATCCGGTGAAAATCAATTGGAATTGCTGAAGAGGTGTAGGTAATGGATTCAGTTTTCCCTCGACAAGCCGATTGACCATAAATTAATCGCCGATCTTGACTACCGGCTAATGTTTTGGATCGAGCAAGTCCCGGATCCCGTCACTGAGCAGGTTAAAACCTAACACCGCCAGGAGGAGCACAAGACCGGGGGCCAGGCTGTACCAGGGTGCTTGCCGCAGGTAACCCTGGGCTTCGTTGATCATCCGGCCCCAACTCGGTTCGGGCGGTTGGACACCAAGTCCGAGGTAGCTCAAACCCGCCTCGGCGAGCAAGGCGCCGGCAAAAGCCGTGGAAGCGGCCACCAGGAGGGACGGAACGATCTGGGGAAGAATATGCCGGCACATGATGGTTAGTGGACTTAAGCCGATCGTCACCGCCGCTTCGACGAAACTGTACTCCTTAAACTGTAAAAATCCGCTCCGGGTAATCCGGGTAAACCCGGGAATTGCGGTAATGCTGAGGGCGATAATGGTATTTACGGTTCCCGGTCCGAAGACTGCTACAATCATCAAGGCGAGCAACACACCGGGAAAAGCCTGGATCGTGGCGTTAAGTTGTGTAATGGTCCGGTCGAGCCAGCCACCGAAGTAACCACTGAGCGCTCCCAAACTGACCCCGATCACCATCCCAATCAAGACCGAGACGGTCCCGACTAAAAAAGCGGTCTGGGTCCCTTTCATAATCCGGCTGAAAACATCCCGGCCAAAATTGTCCGTCCCCAAAAGATACGGTTTGCCGGGGGGCAGAAAACGCTCTGCGCTACGCATTTCATTTACCGCAAACGGGGTATAAAAAAAACTGACGGTTAACATCAGGAAGAAGAAACCCACAATTAAACCGCCGATTATTAAATTGGAACTGAATTTTCGCTGCATCATCTTACTTGTCTCCACGGATTCGAGGGTCAAGAATGCTATAGGAGAAATCCACCAGTAAGTTAAGGAGGACCACCACGCCGGCCAGATAGAGGGCGATGCCTTGAACCAACGGGAAATCGCGAAAATTGATCGCGTCAATCAGCAACCGGCCGATGCCCGGCAGGGCAAATACTTTTTCGATGATAATACTCCCGCCCAGGATATCAGCGCCCATCAGCCCAAGCACGGTGGTGACGGAGATTAAAATATTCTTGAGTAGGTGAGTATAGAGCACCTTATTTTCCGCTAAACCCTTACCGTACGCCGTGCGAATATAGTCGGCGTTTTTTTTCTTCGAGGTAAGCGGTCCCCACAAAGCGGCTTAAGACCGCCACTTTCGGCAGAGCAACGGCTAGGGCGGGCGGGATTAAAGAGGCCAAGGCACCCAGCCAATCCTCTTCCCAGGGGATAAAGGCCCCCGGGGTAAAAAAGCTGAACAGCTTGGCAAAGGTCAGCATCATCAGGATACCCAACCAAAAAGAAGGGATCGCGGTGCCGATCTGCGTAAGGGAGGAGAAGATGAACTTCCGCTTTTGCCAATGATATTTCCCCATGACCAGCCCGAGGGGGATACCCATCAGCACGATAAAGATCAAGGCCATCCCCGCCACGGGGAGGGTGACTTTGAGACTGTTGACCATTAGTCTCCGCACAGGTTGGGCATAGCGAAGGGAGACCCCCAAGTCCCCGCGGAAAACCCCGCCAATCCAGTGGACGTAACGAAGGGAGAGCGGTTTGTCCAACCCCAACGTTTTCTCCAAAGCCGCTACTTGTTCCGGTGTAGCTTCGGCGCCCAGCATGATTTGGGCCGGGTTGCCGGGTAGCACTTGAAAAACGAGAAAAGTTAGGAGCGAAACCAACCAGAGGGTTAACACACACGAGAAGATCTTCCCGGGCAGATAACGCATCTTCATCACCGCGGGTTTTTCTTCGCCCAATGGACGGTCGACAGATCTTGGACATAGATTGGATACATCTGATAGCCGGCCAGCTCTTTCCGGAGCGCGACGGTATAATGGGGATCCATGAGGAAGACGGCAGCCGCATCTTCCGCTAAGATCCTTTGCGCCTTTTTATAAAGAGTTGCCCGTTTTTCCTCGTCACTTTCGGCTGCGGCCTGCTGGTAGAGCCGGTCAAACTCGGCATTGGCATAGTTGAAAAAGTTGTTCGCATAGTCCGAAGTGTATCTGATCAGGATGGGCAACGGATCAAGTTTCCCAGCCAGGCCAATGATGGTCATCTCATAATCCCGCCCCTGGTAAACCCGTTGCAACCAGACCGCCCACTCGACCAGTTCAATCTCAACCTCAATCCCCACCTTTTTCAATTGTTCAACAATGATCTGGGCGGTGTCGACGTGGAACGGGTAGTTGGACGGCACCGTCAGTTTTGCCCGGAATCCGTTCGGATAACCGGCTTCGGCCAATAATTGCCGGGCTTTTTCCGGGTCGGGGGGATACAGATCTTCCAGGCCGGGTTCGTAATAAGCAGGCATGGCCGGACTAAGGCCGGAACCAAGTTTGGTCCCATACCCAAAGGCCGCCAGGTCAATAAGCTCGTCTTTATCGATGGCGTGATTAACGGCCTGCCGCACCCGGGGGTCGGTAAAGGGTTTCCGTTTCAGGTTCATGGCGAGGATCTGGACCAGATTCTGCTCGTCTTGTAAAACAGAGAAATCCTCACCCAGTTCGGCCGTCCGGTTGATATCAATTCGCGGATAAATATCGACGGCGCCGTTTTTCAAGGCAATTAAGGCCGCCTCCCGGTCCGGGATGATCCGGAACTCCACCTGATCGAGGGAAGGCCGGCCGGCTTGCCAATAGCCATCGAACTTCTCCAAGAGGACCCGCTGGCCCGGCCGGTATTCCACAAACCGGAAAGGGCCGGTCCCGATCGGTTGCGTATTCAGGTTTTGGTAGTCCTTGGGAACAATCGAAGCTGTCGTCAGGTTACTTAAGAGTGAAGCATCAACTTCTTTCAGTTTGAGGATGATTCTTGCGGCATCGGGCACTTCAACCGATTCGACCTTCACAAAAAACGGAGAGAGCGGTTGGCCGGTCCGGGTTCCCATCAACCGTTCCAGAGAATATTGCACATCAGCGGTGGTTACGGTTTGGCCATTATGGAACTTGACGCCGGGGCGTAAATAAAAGGTGTAAGTGAGGCCGTCCGCCGATACCGTATAGCGCTCGGCAAGTGCCGGTAAAAGGGTTCCGTCCGGCGCCGGTTTTAACAAACCTTCATAGACATTAAACATCACCTCATAGGTTCCGGCGGCGGAGGCCAGGTGGGGATCCAAATAATCCGGGTCTTGCGGGATTACCACGACCACTTTGTTTTCTATCGCTTTCTTCTCTCCTTTATCTACGCGCAACCGGAGAAAAACCACTGACACCAGCAAGATTCCAATCAAGACACCAAGATGCAAAAGGGAAAACCTGATTCGCATCGACCCTTCCCTCCTCAAAAAAAGCGAAAAGCCTTCCGGCGAAGGCTCCGATTTACATAGTTAAATTACTGATTACGGACCGTCCGGTTCCGAACAGCTTGTTGTATAACTGTGTTCGCGCCTCGCGCTAGCTTGCCAGATCCCAGACATATACCCCATATTATAGCATTGTCTATTTTCCAACACAAGTGATCAGTGTTGCATGCTTTTTCATGATAGAAATTTTTGCTTATTAAGTTATTACATGCTAAAATAGTAGGAGTGAAGCTGGGCGGGTTGCCTTTATATGGAAAAAGAGGCAAACTCCTGAGGCTAATGTGTTCTGCGTTTAACTAAAAGTTAGCTTAAAATCCGTACTGCACTTAGGAGGGTAGTTCGAGATGATCAACCAAATGACCCTGAAGGAAAAAATTGCACTCTGTGAGGGGAAAAACTTCTGGGAAACCAAGGACTTCCCCGCCTATGGGATTCCGTCGATGTTCATGTGCGACGGACCTCATGGTTTGCGCAAACAGGAAAGCCGCGGTGACCACGTGGGTGTCCACGATTCACGCCCGGCGACCTGCTTTCCCTCGGCGGTGACGACCGCTTGCAGTTGGGATCAGGAGTTGCTTGGCCAAATTGGGGCGGCCATTGCCGCGGAAGCGGCGGACCAGGGGGTAGGTGTTTTCCTTGGCCCTGGCGTCAACATCAAACGCAACCCGTTATGTGGCCGGAATTTTGAGTATTTTTCGGAGGATCCCTACCTCGCCGGGAAATTGGCGGCGAGCTTTATAAAAAACGCGCAGAAAAAAGGGATTGGCACGTGCGTTAAGCACTTTGCCTGCAACAATCAGGAGTATCGGCGGTTAAACTCCGATTCGATCTTGGACGAGCGCACACTGCGGGAGATTTATCTGACTCCTTTTGAGATCGCGGTCCGTGAGGGAAAACCGAAGACGGTCATGTGCGCCTATAACAAAATTAACGGGACTTACTGCAGTGACCACAAGGAGCTTTTAACTGGCATCTTACGGGAAGAATGGGGCTTTGACGGGCTGGTGATGACCGACTGGAGCGCCATGCACGACCGGGTGGCGGGTTTCCGGGCCGGTTGCGATCTGAACATGCCCGGCGGCAGTAACTATATGGCCCGGGAGGTTCTGGACGCGGTCGCCCGGGGTGAACTGGACGAAGCGGACATTGACCGGAGTGCCGCGCGGGTGATCAAGATGGTGCGGGAAGCGGCGGAAGCGCTCAAAAACAAGGTTCCTTGTGACTACGACGCCCATAACGAGCTGGCGCGGATCGCGGCGGAACAGAGTGCGGTTTTACTGAAAAACGAGGATCATATTTTGCCGCTGAAGAAGGAACAGAAAATTGCCATCGTTGGCAAGATGGCGAAGGATATCCGCTATCAGGGTGCGGGGTCCAGTCACATCAACCCGACCAAACTGGTCCAGCCCATTGAGGTGCTGGGCGAGGGGGTAAGGGTGGAAGAAGCAGATGTGGCCGTTGTCCTGACCGGGTTGCCGCCGGAGTATGAGGGTGAAGGCTTTGACCGGGATCATATGATGATGCCGGCGGAGGAAGTGAAACTCATCGAGGAAGTGGCGGCGAAGAACCCCAATACCGTGGTCGTTCTTTTCTGTGGCGCTCCGGTGGAAACACCATGGGCGGACAAGGTGAAGGCCATTTTATACATGGGGTTGCCGGGGCAGGCCGGGGCCGAGGCTTTAAAAAATCTGTTGTATGGGGTAGCCAACCCCAGTGGTAAACTGGCCGAGACCTGGCCGCTCAAGTACAGTGATTGTCCGTCGGCTTCCTACTATCCCCAGCGGGACGGGCAGTACCGCGAGGGGATCTATGTCGGTTACCGTTACTATGACAAGGCCAATGTTGACGTGCGTTGGAAGTTTGGTTATGGCCTGAGCTATACGGAATTTGCCTATGCGGACCCCGTTCTTGACGGGGAAACGGTCTCCGTTACGGTGACCAACACCGGATCTTACGCGGGGGCGGAAATTGTTCAGCTTTATGTCGCTCCCCCGCAAGACGGGATCCACCGTCCCCTGCGGGAGTTGAAACGCTTTGCCAAAGTTCATCTCCAGCCGGGGGAAAGCAAAACGGTCCGCTTTGAGTTGGACGAGCGTTGTTTTGCCGTTTGGGACGATGGTTGGAAGGTGCCTAGCGGCCGGTATACCATTTTGGTGGGTGGTCAACCGGACCAGTTATTGGTGGCGGGGACCATTGACAAAGTGGGCCAAACGGTCGCGATTCCTTCTTGGCAACCGGGTTCGTGGTATGAAAAACCGCAAGGTGCCCCGTCCTTGGAGCAATGGGAGCAAATGCTCGGCCGTAAATATCAACCCCATGTTCCGCAAAAAGGGCAATTCACCATGAACGATGCCTTGGCGGACATGAAGGATCATTCCCTTGTCATGCGGGTAATGTACTGGAATGTACGAAGAAAGATTACCCGGGGCCTCCAACCCGGCACGGCGGTCTACCGGATGCTGGCCGAGTCCAGTGTCACCAACCCCCTGCGGAGTATGCAGATTTTCAGCGGTTTACGGCCCAGTTTCTTCCATGGTTTGCTGGCCATGGCGAACGGCCGGTTTTTCCACGGCTTAAAACTGCTGTTGAAGCGGGATTAACTGGGTTAATCTTTGTCTCCCGTGGAACGGCGCCGTATAATGGAGCTGGTTCCTAGAGAGAAACATGTAAAGCAGTGCAAGCAGGTAATGCATAAAGACTACCCTTCCAGGGGGTCTTTTGCTTTTTGACTGTAACGCCGGGGATTACGGGAAAGAAACAGGAATTAAGGGAAAGAAAGGAGCATAGTTGCCGTAATGACCTTCCTTTTGCTTGTAATTATTTATATCGCCTTTATCAGCCTGGGATTGCCCGATGCGATTCTGGGCTCGGCCTGGCCTTCTATGTACGGAGCGTTAAAAGTACCCGTTTCCTATGCGGGGATTATCACCATGATTATCTCCTGTGGAACAATTGTTTCCAGCTTCTTTAGCCACCGTGTGATCCACCGGCTTGGGACCGGTCTGGTGACCCTGATCAGCGTCGCCATGACCGCTGTGGCGCTGTTTGGGTATTCTTTCGCCACCGCTTTTTGGTTATTATGTTTTTGGAGCATCCCGTACGGCTTGGGGGCCGGCAGTGTTGATGCGGCCCTTAACAACTTTGTCGCCTTACATTATCAGGCGAAACATATGAGTTGGCTGCATTGTTTCTGGGGAATCGGGGCTACCCTCGGACCGTACATTATGGGCCTGTGCCTGACCTCCGGTCTAAACTGGCCGTCGGGTTATCAAGTAATAGGCGGGATCCAGACGGCATTGGTGGTCTGTCTGGTCATTAGTTTGCCGTTATGGAAGACGGCGCAAAAAAACCGGAGCCTGGAGACGAAGCGAAGCAATGCGGTTGGGGTGAAGGAAGTAATCCGTCTGCCGGGGGCAAAACCAATTTTAGTGGGCTTTTTCTGTTATTGTTCATTGGAGGCAACAACCGGTTTATGGGCAAGTAGTTATCTGGTTTTGGCGCGGGGGATTACGGCCCAAACGGCGGCCAAGTGGGCGGCCCTTTTCTATCTGGGGATAACCATCGGCCGCTTTCTGGCCGGTTTTATCACCGGCAAAGTTGGCACGAAAAATATGGTCCGCGGCGGACAGGTTTTAGCCGGATTAGGAATTGTCTCTATCATGCTGCCCCTTGGTAACCAATGGCCCATGCTGGGTTTACTGCTGATCGGGCTCGGCTGTGCCCCCATCTTCCCAAGTTTGTTACACCAAACACCCGAGAATTTCGGTGCGGATAAATCCCAGGCGATTATGGGGATGCAGATGGCGTCGGCTTATTTGGGGACAACCTTGATGCCGCTCTTTTTTGGTTTTATCAGCGCCAAAGTGGGGATCGGACTTTATCCCTTGTATTTAATGTTCTTCGTTGTTTTGATGGCGATTATGGTGGAAAGTGTCAACCGGTTGAAGAGCCGAACGCCTTAAATTGGGGACAAGCAGGGGAATCAATAAGTATACAGTATACTGAATATCCAGGGGGAGGAGATAACGGGGATTTGTCGAATTTTAAATTACGCGCCGGTTGTCAAATGTTAATGTTTATTATACAATGGTTAAACTTGTGGAGCGGTACTGCAGGAATTAATTCCTGCTTTTACTGTGCTCATTTTTGTATAATTATATAAAAATGGGCTCGGTTATTATAAATTAAGTTGAAATCAAGTTACGCCCAATACTGATAAGGAGGTTCATTAATGAAAAAGCGACTGTCTTATCTCGTCTTAATGTTAGTGGTCGTTTCGCTGCTGCTGGCGGGGTGCGGTAAAAAGACCACGCTCAAGATGGCGACGGGTGGTACAACCGGTACCTATTATGCCTACGGCGGAACGGTTTCGCAAGTACTGAGCCAAAAAATTGCCAACCTAAGCTTTGACGTGCAGTCGACGGGCGCTTCCAAAGCCAACATTTACCTGGTCGCCGATAAGGAAGCTGATATTGCCATTGTCCAAAATGACGTGATGTATTACGCTTATAACGGGATCGATCTTTTCGCCGGCGAAAAGGTAAGCGGCTTCTCGGCGATGGCCGGGGTTTATGCTGAGGTCTGTCAAATCGTTGCGAAAGAGGGGATCAATTCCATCGCAGACCTCAAGGGCAAGCGGGTCTCCGTCGGCGACGTCGGTTCCGGGGTCGAGTTTAACGCCCGCCAAATTCTTGAGGCCTACGGGATCACCTTCAATGACATTATCGTCAACAACCTCAGCTTCGGCGATAGCGCGGCGGCCTTCAAGGATGATAAGATTGATGCCTTTTTCTGCGTGGCGGGCGCCCCGACGACGGCCATTGTTGAATTGTCGACCACAAACGCCATCAAATTACTGGAGATTGATGATGAGCATGCCGCTAAACTGATTGACAAGTATCCTTTCTACACTAAATATAACATCCCCGCGGGGACGTACAAGGGTGTCGCAAAAGATACACAGACCGTGGCGGTCGTGGCCAGCTTCATTGTGGCCAACAGTCTGTCGGAGGATTTGGTTTACAAAATGACTAAGGCCCTCTTTGAAAATGCCGACGAGATCACCGCCGGTCACCCGAAGGGTGCCGAGCTCGATCCGGCGTACTCCATCTCCAGCATCTCCATTCCGCTGCATCCGGGTGCGGAGAAGTATTATAAGGAGATTGGCGCTCTGTAATAATGTCCTGGAAAAACCGGTTAACGGGGGCCGCGATCGTGGTCACAATCCTCACCATCACGGCCCTTGTTTTTTTATTCTATGTTTTTTCCGTACCCTGTCTGATCCTGAGAAACGGAGAGACCGGTCGCGTGATCAGGGTTTTTCCTGTTGCGGAAGGGGACGAATTTGCGGTTACCTTTATCCATTCGGTGAACCAAAGTCCGGTGACCGATGTTTATCAGATCCGCAAGGACGGCATCTATGTGATCCGTACTATTTATTATGCCTTCGGGGCCGGGGTCCAGTCCGAGCTGGCGGAGGGACAAAGTCTTGAATACGGCATGGACGGCGCGATGATTGTTTCCGGTTTTAACCGGCGTTTGAATCCGCTTTCGTATATTGTGGGGACGGTCTCCGACCATACCTTGCAGATTGGCGGGGAGGAGATTAGCCTGCGCGAAATCTGTGGCCGCAATACAACAGTCCACTTTGTGCGGGGGCGCAGACTTATCCCCTTCCGGTTCCGTCCATCCCCAAGAACCGGGCTTTAGGTTGGTTATAGTGTTTCCGTCTTGAGCTGAGATCGACATATAGTTTTCACAAAGGAGGATGATTCATGTCTGAACGAAAGAATGCACCACAAAACTTAAGTGACTTAGTCGATCCGGTTGACCAAGTTGATGTGGACGCGGTGATGGCCGAGTATGACCGGGAATCAAACACCAGACGATTTTCGGGTGTTCCCCGTGTATTAGTCCGTTATATGCTCGCCGCGTTTTCCTTGTATGTTTTCTATATGAATCTCATCAGCGTCTGGCCGGAGCAGATCCGGCGGGCGTCCTTTGTCGGGCTGATAGTTTTCATGGCCTTTATGCTTTACCCGGCGAAAAAACGATCGGCCAAACGGGAAAACTATATCCCCTTGTATGACCTGATCTTGGGAGTTATTGGCGCAGTCTGTTATTTCTATTACGTCGTGAACTTTTCCGACCTGGCGGTGAAAGCGACCCGGATTACCCCTTTTGATACGCTGGTTGGTGCGGTGGGGGTTCTGATCACGGCCGAGGTGTGCCGCCGGGTGGTTGGGTTACCGATATTAGTGGTAGCCAGTACGTTTGTGGGGTACGCGTTTTTTGCCGGTTATTCCCTAAGACGGATCGTCTACACCCTGTTCTATACCCTTGATGGGGTGATTGGAACCCCCATTGGCGTCTGTTCAACCTTTATTGTTTTGTTTATCATCCTGGCGTCTTTTTTGGAAAAGACCAATATCGGCAGCTTTTTCATTGACATTGCCAATTCGGTGGCCGGATGGGCGACGGGCGGCCCGGCCAAGGTGGCCGTCATTTCCAGTGCCCTTGAAGGGATGTACTCCGGAAGTTCGGTGGCCAACACCGTTGGTTCCGGTAGTGTGACGATTCCGGTCATGAAAAAAACCGGCTATGATAAAGACTTTGCGGCGGCGGTGGAGGCGGCGGCGTCGACCGGGGGACAGATCATGCCGCCCATCATGGGTGCAGCGGCTTTCTTGATGGCGGAGATGACCGGTGTGCCCTATTCCAAGATAGCTGTGGCGGGGATATTCCCGGCGATCCTATACTTTGCAGGGATTTTTCTGATGGTGCATTTTGAAGCGAAAAAAACGGGTCTCAAAGGTCTACCGCGGGAAGCCATCCCCGGCTTTTTCCGGTTGTTTCTTACCAAAGGTTATTTGTTCCTGCCCATTGTGGTGTTGGTGGTGATGATGTCGATCGGCTATACGCCGTCGCGGGCGGCTTGTCTGGCCATTCTCGCAGCGGTTATTGTCAGTTCGTTCCGCCGGGAGACGCGTATGACGCCCAAAACGTTCATTACCGCCTTGGAGAACGGGGCGAAAAATACGGTTGCGGTGGCGGCGGCCTGTTCGATTGCCGGGATCATCGTCGGTGTGGTTTCGCTGACCGGGATCGGGCTCAAACTGGCGGAAGGCTTGCTCTTTCTCTCGGGGGGAATTGACATCATCGCCCTCTTCTTAACGATGATTGCGTGCTTAATCTTGGGGATGGGTGTGCCGACAACGGCCAACTACGTGATCATGGCAACGATCACTGCCCCAATTATCTTAAAGCTAATCCCGGAGACACCGGTGCTGGCCGCCCACTTCTTTGTGTTTTACTTTGGGGTGGTGGCTGATATTACACCGCCGGTGGCCTTGGCGGCCTATGCCGGGGCGGCGATCTCGGGCGGGAATCCGTTGCGCACCGGCGTGATTGCGACACGACTGGCCATTGCCGCCTTCATTGTTCCCTATATGGTCGTCCTAAATCCCGCCATGTTACTGATTAATGCCTCGTTGTACCAGATTGTTCAGTTCACCATCACTTCGCTGGCCGGTATGTTTGCCCTGGCCGGCGGCCTGGAAGGTTTTATGCGGGACAAACTTTCAACCTGGCAGCGGATCTTGGCGGTGGGTGGCGGGCTCTTGTTAATTCATCCGGATCTACTGACCGATCTAATCGGGCTTGCGATGATTGGCGTTGTTGTAGCATTCCAATACGGAATAAAAACCGGCAGAGATAAACTGGTGGCGGCTTAAAGAAGAATCTTTGGCCTATATGGTCAAAAAAGGCCACCTTTCTCCGGATGGGGAAAGGTGGCCTTTTTTCGCAGCCCGTGACCAGTGACATATTTGTCAGAGTGAAGCGGAAGGTTAAGGCAAGCGATTTAAACTTTTACTACCCATGTTTTTCAGAAAATGTTATAATGACCTGTGCACGGCGGATGTGGTTAATACCGCTAAGACATACTGGCAACTAAAGAAACTATTCTGACGAAAAAGGGGAGAAGTTGATGATTTTATCCTGGTACACATCGGCGTTATTGACCATCTTTTTTTGGGGAGTGGCTGACGTTTATTATAAGAAAGGGACTTCGCCACGGGACAAATACAGTCATTTGCGGATTGTGGTCATGGTGGGGCTGGTGATGGGCCTTCAAGCCTTGTTTGAACTCAATAAATTGAACTGGCAGTATGATCCGTACAATATCATAAGGTATCTTCCGGTTTCATTCATGTATATTCTCTCCATGACGCTTGGTTACATTGGCCTCCGCTATCTGGAGGTTTCGATTAACTCGCCGGTCAGTAATACATCGGGAGCGGTGGCCGGGATTCTGGCCTTCCTCGTGCTGGGCAAAACGATGAACAGTTGGCAACTGCTGGCGGTATCGATGATCACGGTCGGGCTGGTGGCCATTGGGATCATCGAAAGAGACCTGGCCGAAGCGGAACGGAAGCAAAAAAAGATCGTGGTGGACCCGAAATACCGGTTGGGGGCCATTGCCCTTATTTTCCCCATTCTTTACGCGGTGGTTGACGCTTTAGGCACCTTCCTGGACGATGTTTATCTCACCAACTTGATGAGCCCCGAAGAGGCTTTAATCTCTTATGAGCTTACCTTTTTCTTCTGTGCCGTTGTCGCCTTTATTTATCTGGTGGTGGTGGCGAAAAGTAAGTATCAACTTCATCAGGAAAAGGACCGGTTGTTGGCGGCGGTCTTTGAGACGGCCGGACAGTACTTTTATGTCTTTGCGCTGAATACCAACTCGGTGATTGTCGCGCCGATGATCGCAAGCTACAGTATTGTTTCGGTGCTATTGGGAAGGTTGATGCTGAAGGAAGACTTGACTTTAAAGCAGTATCTCTATATTGCCCTTGTGATGGCCGGCATCTTTATTCTGGGCTTTTTTGAATAAACGGTCTCAATCCGCCTCCTGGCTTTGAAATTTTTGAACAAGTCTCCGTTATGATACAGGTTGAATTTTTTAACTTTAATTCAGGTAGCAAAATCCACCTGACATACACGGGGGCCATCTGATTGACAAGACCATTTGTCTAGGATATGATCATAAAGGATTAAAAACGGTCGGAAAGCTTGACCCCAAGCGTTATTTAGCGCGCGGGGAAAAGTAGGCAGACCAACATAACCAAGATTCTAATGCCGAGGGTGTCCGAGGCAGAAGAGAGAGGTGATTGATGATGGTTATCTATGCCCTTAATCAAGAATTATTTGTATTCTTGGTTGAGGGCTTTTCTTTTTGGGCGGGGGAGGTGAAGACATGAACGGCGTCCCCCGGAGTGAACGGCTGCATATTGCGCTTTTTGGCCGCCGGAATGTGGGCAAATCAAGCTTGATCAATGCGTTGACCGGCCAAGAGGTGGCGGTGGTCTCGGCAGTGGCCGGCACAACCACCGATCCGGTTTACAAAAGCATGGAACTGTTGCCGCTTGGTCCGGTGGTTTTTATTGACACGCCCGGGCTTGATGACGATAGTATCCTAGGTCGGTTGCGCATGGAAAAAACCAAAGCGGTTCTGCGCCAAACCGACCTGGCGCTTTTGGTAATTACTCCGGAAAACCCCTGGGGTCCATTGGAAGAAGAGTTGACGGCGGTGTTAGCGAAGGAAAATATTCCTTTTATCATTCTCCTGAACAAAAGCGACCGCTTGGCCGGGAGGGATGCGCTGACGAAAAACCCGGCCTTGCCCAAGACACCACTGGTGGAGGTTTCGGCGTTGACCGGGGAGGGTATTACCGACGTTGTCGCTGCCCTGGTCAAACTTGGGAAGGAGGAAACGGAGCAGCGCTCCCTGGTCGATGGTCTGGTTAAGGCCGGGGATGTGGTGATTCTCGTCACCCACCTTGATCAGGCGGCACCGAAAGGCCGGTTGATTCTTCCCCAACAACAGGTGTTGCGGGCTGTTTTGGACCGGGCGGCCATCGCGTTGGTGACGCGGGAGACGGAATTGGCGCAGACGCTGAATAAACTTACTTCCCCACCGTCGCTGGTGATTACGGATTCGCAAGTTTTTGGTCAAGTCAATACCGCGCTTCCCGCGGATGTCCCGTTGACCTCTTTTTCGATCCTTTACGCGCGGTATAAAGGGAACTTAAACCGCTTTTATCAGGCGGTTCAGACTATTAAGGACTTGGACGACGGCGACCGGGTGTTGATTGCGGAAGGCTGTACCCACCACCGTAAGGAAGATGATATTGGTACGGTTCAGATTCCAAAGCTGCTCAAGAAAAGGACCGGAAAACAGTTAAGCTTTGATCATGTTTCCGGTGGCTTTTTTGCGGCGGATCTAACTGGGTATAAAATGGTGATCCACTGTGGCGCCTGCATGTTAAACCGGCGGGAGATGGCGTACCGGCAGGATTTGGCCGGCGAAAAGGGCGTGCCCATGGTCAATTATGGCATTCTCTTGGCCTACCTCCACGGGATTCTGGAGCGGGCGCTCAAGCCCTTTGCCGGTGAATTAGGTGAATTAGCTGGACAAAGGAGGTTTCGCGATGAATTTTTACGATAAATACCAAGCGGAGTTTAGAGAATACGACGCTATGACCAGGGATTTTATCGATGACGACAAAATCTGGGACCAACTGCACAAGGCCGCCAACTCCTCCAAAACGGCGGTCCGGAAGGTGCTGGCCAAGGCGGAACGGAAGGTTCGTTTGGACCCGGAGGAGATGGCGATTCTGATTCAGAACCAGGACCAGGGAACCATCGAGGAGATGTATGCCCTGGCCAACAAAGTAAAAAGGGAGGTTTACGGCGACCGGATTGTCTTCTTCGCTCCGCTGTACATTAGCAATAAATGTGCCAATAACTGCCGCTATTGCGGGTTTCGCCGGGAAAACAAACTGGTCGAGCGGCGCACCCTGACGCTGGAAGAGATTGCGGATGAAGTCAAAACCATGATCAGTGAAGGGCAGAAGCGGACCGTCCTTGTCTACGGGGAATCGCCCGAGACCGGCATTGATTTTATCTGTGACAGCGTACGCCAGGTGTACAGGACAAAATGGGGGAACGGTGAAATCCGGCGCGCCAACATCAATTGCGCCCCGCTTTCCCGGGCGGAACTGGCGAAACTGAAGGAGGTCGGGATCGGGACCTTCCAGGTCTTTCAGGAGACCTATCATCACCAAACATACCGGGAGATGCATCCGGCGGGGACTATTAAAAGCCATTACCGCTGGCGGCTCTATGCCCAGGACCGGGCCTTGGATGCGGGTCTGGATGATGTGGCGATCGGGGCCTTGTTCGGCCTTTATGACTGGCGGTTTGAGTTGATGGGTCTTTTATACCACACCATCCACCTGGAAGAAAAGTACAACGGGGTTGGCCCCCATACCATTTCTTTTCCCCGGATTGAACCGGCCATAGGGACACCCTTTTCGGTGCGGCCCAAATATGCGGTCAGTGATGCGGAGTTTAAAAAGATCGTTGCCATCATGCGCCTGGCGGTTCCCTATGCCGGGCTGATCCTGACCGCCCGGGAAAAACCGGAGGTCAGAAGGGAGGTTCTACCCCTCGGGGTCACCCAGATCGACGCCGGAACCCGGATTGGGGTGGGCGGTTACCGGCAGGCCGCCGGGAATATGCTACCGGCAAAGGAACAATTCCAGTTGGGCGATACCCGCAGCCTGGATCAGGTTGTCTACGAAACCTGTCTAATGGGAAATTTCCCTTCGTTTTGTACCGCGTGTTACCGGGTGGGGCGTACCGGTGAGGATTTCATGGCGGTCGCCAAATCCAGTTTTGTTCATAACTTCTGTATGCCCAATGCGATTTTAACCTTAAAGGAATACCTTTTGGATTTTGCTTCGGAGGAAACCAGAAAAGCAGGAGATAGGGCAATCCAACAATATGTGGACCAGATGGCCGAGGGTAAAAGAAAAGACTTTCTCCGCCAGGCTTTGGCCCGGCTCGAACAAGGGGAAAGGGATATCCGGGTCTGAGTGAGAGGAGGATAGCGGAGATGCAAACCATTACCGGTTTGGTAAAACTCCTCGAAGCGGGGCACACATTAGACCAGGCCGGGTTAACCCGGCTTTTGACTTTGACCGCCCCTGAGGCCACCCCGCTTTATCGGGCGGCCGACCGGGTCCGCAAAAGGACCGTCGGCGACGAAGTCCACCTCCGAGGGTTGATTGAATTCAGCAACTACTGCCGGAGGAGTTGCCTTTACTGTGGATTACGGGCGGCGAATACCCGGATCCGGCGTTACCGGATGACACCGGCGGAGATTGTGGCGGCGGCCCGTTTTGCCGTTCGCCAAGGGCTGAAAACGATTGTCCTCCAGAGCGGAGAAGACCTGTATTATAGCGTACAGGAACTCTGTGCGATCGTACAGACGATAAAAAAGATGGATGTGGCGGTTACCCTCAGTATCGGCGAACGGTCAAAAAGCACTTACGCAGCTTTGAGGGAGGCCGGGGCCGACCGGTTTCTGCTCCGCATCGAAACCACTGATGAACAGTTGTATGCCCGTATGCACCCGGAGATGAGCTACCAAAACCGGGTGCGGTGCCTTTATATTTTGAAGGAATTAGGGTATGAGACGGGGACGGGCTCTCTGATTGGGCTCCCCGGGCAGACCGCAGCCATGCTGGCCGCTGATCTTGTCTTCTTTAAGGAGTTGGATGCGGACATGATTGGGATCGGTCCGTTTATCCCCAGTCCGGGGACGCCATTGGAACAAGCCGGTGGTGGTGAGGTCGATTTGGTCCTCAAAATGATGGCGTTAGCCCGTCTCCTTATGCCGGAGATCAATATGCCGGCGACTACTGCCCTGAGCGTCAAGGATCCCGACGGTTACCAAAAGGGATTAAGTTGCGGCGCCAATGTAATTATGCCGAATATGGGGTGGTGTGAATACAAAAGGCTGTATGCCCCTTACCCGGGGAAAGAGGGCTGGAAGACCGATGCCGAAACCCAACTTGCCAGGATCAAGGCGCTCCTTCACCAAATGGGGAGGACGGTGAGCCAGGATTATGGTTTCCGGGCGGGGCGGTAAGTCTGATTAAAAAAAAGTAACTTCAGGAGGAATTAGTGATTACTTAAAAAATAAAACGAGAGGCAGAAATTTTTGGGTGGGACCAAGTTTCAGCATTGGACAAACCATAAAATCATAAAGGTAAGGAGAATTGCTGATGTGGATTTTGTTTGCCTTTGGGTCGGCGGTTTTTGCGGGGCTGACGGCCATTCTGTCCAAGATTGGGATTAGAAACACCGATTCCAACGTGGCAACGGCCATCAGGACGGTCGTCGTCCTTTTGTTTTCCTGGTTAATGGTGTTCATCGTCGGTTCCCAGCGGACACTTGCCGGTGTTAGTGGCCGGACTTTATTGTTTCTTATCTTATCCGGTTTGGCAACCGGGGCTTCGTGGCTTTGCTATTTTAAAGCCCTGCAGATCGGGGATGTAAATAAAGTAACCCCGATTGACAAATCAAGTACGGTTTTGACGATGCTTCTGGCCTTTGTGTTACTGGGGGAAAAGATTACGTTGCTCAAGGCCGGGGCGATGCTCTTGATTGGGGTGGGTACCTATCTGATGATCCATAAGAAAAAAGAACCGGTTACGCCCAGTCCTAAAAGTAATATGTGGCTGATTTATGCTTTTGGGGCCGCCATTTTTGCCAGTTTGACCGCCATCCTTGGTAAAGTGGGGATTGAAGGGGTCGAGTCAAACCTGGGGACCGCGATCCGGACTATTGTTGTCCTGATCCTGGCCTGGATCATTGTTTTTGCTACGAAGAAGGAGAAAACGATTAGGGAGATCGACCAAAAGAGCTGGATCTTTCTGGTCCTGTCGGGTTTTGCCACCGGCGGTTCTTGGTTGTGTTATTACCGGGCTTTACAGACCGGACCGGCCAGTGTTGTGGTGCCCATCGACAAACTGAGTATTATCTTTACGATTGCCTTCTCCTATTTTTTCCTCAAAGAGAAACTAACCGCCAAATCAACGGCCGGTATGGTCCTCATTGTCGCCGGGACGCTGTCCCTGTTGTTATAAGGTGTGGCACCGAAACGATGACTTGTGCTTGAAACGGTTACAAACCAAAGAATTGATACGGTTAACAATAAGAAAAGAAAACCCCTGGCGTAAAGCCAGGGGTTTTTTACTTACTGCATTTCGCCTTTTCCCATCTCCTGCAATTCTTTGCTTAGCGCGCTGATCTTGTCCATCGATTCGGCAATCGCATTGACCCTTTTGTTCTGATCCTCGATGGCGGCTAAGGTTTCTTCGGTGACGGCCGAGTTTTCTTCTGAGATGGCGGCGATGCTTTCTAATCTTTGGTAGATCCGTCCAAATGTCTCCGTTACTTTATTAATCAAGATATTTTCGTTGGCGATCACCTTTTGCGTTTCAACGAAGGACGATTGGACCCTCGCCATCTCCGCCTTAACCCTTTGGACGATCACATTGCCGTTCTCTAACGCAATGTTTCCTTGGCTTACCCGGTCATAGGTTTCCTGGGTTCTTTGTACAATGTTGTCGATAATCCCGTGAATTTCCGCGACCACGCGGGCACTCTGGTCGGCCAACTGTTTCACCTCATCGGCCACGATTGCAAAACCGCGTCCGTATTCGCCGGCCCGGGCTGCTTCAATTGCAGCATTTAACGCCAGTAAATTCGTTTTTTCCGCTATTTCGGAGATACTGGACAAAAACTGGCTGATATTCTGCATCTCTTCCCGCAGTTCGATGACGGTGACCAGGGCGGTACCAACAACATCGTTAATGGTTCGGATCTGTTCGGTCATCTGCTCGATCTCATTACTATTCTTTGTTACGGCGTTATTCATCTGCGTCGAGACTTCTCGGATTAAATCGGAAAACTTCTGCGTTTCATCGATTGAAGCTTTTACGGTATCCATCATCTGGGATACTTCATGCACACTATTGGCCTCGTTCATTATGCCGGTGGCCATTTCGTGCGTAGCCGTGACAATTAAAGAGCTGGAATCTTTAATCGCGGTTAAACTATTGTTCGTGTTGATGATGTTGCTGGTGAGGACTTTCACACTCTCTTCAATTTTGGCCAGGGTATTTCTCAGCTTTTGTAATAAATTTTGGGCTTGTTCTTCTTTGTCCAGGGCAATTTGGATATATTCATTCCCCCACTTGGTGAGGAAATAAACAGCCAATATTCCGCAATTAATAATTACCAAGCGTGCTACTAACTCATTCACGGTGGGGTTTGGACCCAGTAGTCCGGCCGGTGAATAAAGATAGGCAAGGATAATGACTGCATTTAGTATAGGAGTGAAGATCAGGAGCATCTTTGTGCG
Source organism: Capillibacterium thermochitinicola (assembly GCF_013664685.1). NCBI lineage: Bacteria > Bacillati > Bacillota > Capillibacterium > Capillibacterium thermochitinicola. The sequence continues at coordinate 52,654 of NZ_JAAKDE010000007.1, read as the reverse complement.
GAAATACAATGCCACCATGACCGGAATCGTTTTATAGACCATAAAAATCCGTGGTGATGATGCACCCTGCTTGATTATGGTCAAAATTGTTCCGGAAAGAAGCGGAGCCATACAAATGGCAATCCCCGTAAAGGTCAAGGGGAGGATGTTTTTTCTATTGAGGTGATACACCAAAGAAGCAGAAATAGAAGCGGCATAGGTCAAAAGTAAAACCTTAAGACCATAAACCAGTCCCATGGTGAGAAAGCCCTCGAGTGATAGGATTGTAGAGAATGTCCAGATCAGAGTGACATTAAATCTATTAATACGAGCTTGGTCGTATTTTTCTAGAATATTTTCCGGCAAGACAGCCCCTCCCCATTTTTAACTCCTGTCGCAACGACGCTGGTAGGAGTAATGATAGTGACGAGTAATCTTGTTGTTAATAACAACCATTAATCTAGAATATTCGGCTTCGTCCATTATTTTCCTTCTTCACTGAAAAAGCAATGCTAGAAAATGTTTGGAAGTTTGGACCACGCCGTTTGCAGTACCGCCCGGAGCTCCTCTATGGTTGCCCGCCGTTTCGGGATGGCAAAGGAGGCACCTAAGGCGTGTTCCTGGTCGGCAATCCAGTCCAGGTCGACTGGGTTTAGGCCGGCTTGTTGTAGAGAGGTCGCAAGCTTGACACGATTAAACAGTTCAGTGATGGACTGGTCCAACCAGGCCAAAAGCCTGCTTGATTGGGGATTTACCGGAGCCGTTACCTTGTCTTCGACCTCTTCGAAGGGAAAAGGAATTGTCTTGTCTTGCGCGGCACCGGCGAAGGCTTCCGCGATGCGGGCCAGCCGCCGGGCGGTTGCCGGATCATGCTCTGCTTGGATGGTTAACCCAGGAACCAGTAAAATCCCAACCATATGGCCATGGGCGAGGCCGAATTTATTGCAGAAATGGACCAAGGCGTGGGACAGACCCAACCCCGCATGGGCAAAGGCGATCCCCATTAAGAGGCTACCCCAGCTTAGCGAATCACGGATCTGCGGGCTGATCTGGTGTTTTGAAGCGGCCCCGGAAGCAGACGGCTCCGTAATGGAGCGATCCTGTTCTGAAAACGCCCCTGTTCCGGGTGCGTTATTTGTTTCCTGGATCAAGCCGCGCATCCCTTGAACCAGATTGAGGAAAGCGGCAAGGGCGAGGGCTTGCCCATCCGGCGTCGCTTTTTCATGGGTGATGACCTCAAGCGACTGGGCTACGGCATCGACCAACGAAATTATGGTGTACGCGAGGGGGAGAGAATCGGTAAAGCTGGGGTCGGCAATGATTATAGCCGGTGGGGGGATGTTTCGAATGCTTCGTTTTTCCTCGCCGAGTTCAATGACGGCATTGTTTGTGCTTTCCGAACCGGTCCCGGAGGTGGTCGGGACGGCAATCCACGGGAGAGCCTTCTCCGGGTTAAGCTTTCTTTCCCCGGTTTGGAACGGGGTGATCGCTGTCCCGCCTTCCTGATGGGCTAAACCGGCAATGGCCTTACCGACATCAAGGGTGGTTCCCCCGCCGATAACGATCAGATGACCGGCGCGGGTTTGCTGTAGCATTTCGATTCCGCTCCGGATCGCCTGGTGGTCGGCATGGCCTTGAACCTGATAGATGTGGGTATTGGTTGCTGTTTGTTTGAGACTTGACAGCAACGCTTGCATTATCGGCGTTTTTGAGCTGGAGCTGCCGACGACAATAAGAGCGGGGGAAGATATTTTTTCGATGGTCGCGACCAACTGCCTGCGGCCTACCCCTCGTCCGAAATATATCTCCTTGGCGGTGTGGGGTAAGCGGGTACGATCAAGGACGACTTGGCCAGTAGAGGAGTCAAGCGCACAAAGGCCGGGCACACTCCATAGTCCATGTTGATCCTGTTTTAACTTTAGCATCTTGTTCACCTACTAAAAGCACCATTTCTTCCATCATACTATTAAAGTCCTCGAAAAAGCAAGCTTGTCGTCCACGCTGCCCGGCAACTGCCGCATATGAAGTGGCGGTCTTAACAATTGACAGTGGGCAAAAGGATTTTTATAATTAGAAAGGGTATTTCGATAAAAATTTTAGAAAGGGCAAGGTAACAGCAGCTGATGTTCAACTAATCCACTCATGAAGAAGAAAAATAGAAGCTTCGACAAGTCATTCAAACGAATGGCTTTGTTCATGGTTGCTTTTTTGTTTGCTGTGAGTGGATAGTATGATCACTGCGGCCTGCCTTAGAAACTGGGAATAAACCCCATATAACCCGGTCGAGTCTGTAATGTGGCGTGGGGGTTTCCCATCTGCTTAATGTTTGGGCGACCAAAGGCAAGTCATATCTTTTTGAAATGCTATCCTCTCCAGCTCTGTAAGGAGGGGTTTTTATTTTGCTATTGGAGTGCGGAAAGATCAAAAAGTATTTTGGTGACCGGTTGGTGCTTGACCTTGAGAGTTTGCAGATTTATGCGGACGACCGGATTGGGGTTGTGGGGCCAAATGGTGCCGGAAAAACCACCCTGCTTAATATTTTAAGCCAAAGGCTGGAACCGGATGAAGGGTGGGTTAAGCTGTATACCAGATGTACTTACGTGTCGCAACTGGAACCACCCGAACAGAAGAAGATCCGTCCGGAGCTGGCTTCCAAGTTTGGGGTGCCCACGGTTTGGCATGAAACGATGAGCGGCGGCGAGAAAACCCGGTTTAAACTGGCCGCCGGTTTTGCGGCGGACTGTCCGCTCCTTTTTGCTGATGAACCCACCAGTAATCTCGATCTTGAAGGTATTGAACTTTTGGAAAAGCGGTTGGCTGAGTACCAAGGGGCGCTTGTGCTTGTCGCCCATGACCGGAGTTTACTTGACCGGCTTTGCAACAAAATTTTGGAGGTGGAGTACGGTAAAGTAAAACTCTACAACGGTAATTATAGTGCCTATCGGCAGCAAAAAGAGGAAGAGAAAGCTAGAGCTCAGTTTGAATACGAACAGTATATAAGCGAGAAAAAGCGGCTCGAACGGGCGGCCATTGAGCGCCGGCAAAAAGCCCGCGCGCTTAAGAAAACACCGAAGCGGATGGGTAATTCGGAAGCACGGCTGCACAAGATGGGAAACCAAAAGGCCAAGGCGGCCCTGGAGCGTGCCGTTAAGAGTATTGAGGCCAGAATTGAACGACTGCCGGTTAAAGAGAAGCCGAGGAAGCAAGAGGTTATTAAGCTGGATATGCCAAGCGTAAAGCAGATCCACAGTAAAGTCTTGGTTGAAGGCCATAATTTAAATAAAAGTTTTGGGGAAAAGATTATTTTTCAAGACGCGGAGTTCATCATCACCAACGGTACGAAGGTTGCTTTACTCGGTCCCAACGGTTGCGGGAAGACTACATTGTTAAAGATGATCGTTAACCGGGAGGCGGGGATTCGCATCGCGCCGGAGGCTGCCATCGGTTATTTCAGTCAGGAGATGGACATCTTGGATGAAGAACGGACCATCCTTGAGAATGTAATGGCCGATAGTATCTACGGTGAAACCTTTGCCCGGACTTTGCTTTCCCGGTTGTTATTTAAACGGGATGATGTTTTTAAGCGGGTCGCCGTCTTGAGCGGCGGGGAACGTGTGAAAGTCTCTTTTGCCAAAATAATTTTAAAAGACTTGAACCTGTTAATCCTGGATGAACCGACCAACTATCTGGATCTGAACTCGCTGGAGGTGGTGGAGGAGGTTCTGCGGGAGTACGACCAAACTTTATTGCTGGTTTCCCATGACCGGCGGTTGATCAGTGCGGTGGCGGACCAGATTATGACGATCGAGAACGGCAAGATCAAAACTTTTCACGGGACATACGAGGAGTTTTTGGCCCGGGAAAAGGTGGCTTTGAAGCAGGAAGGGGAGGAGGTAAAAAAACAGATTGCCGTCTTGGAAAATCGTTTGTCGGCGATTATTGGCCGTTTAGCGATGCCGGCGAAAAATGATGATCTCGGGGCGCTTGATCAAGAATACCATGCAGTATTGGCCGAATTAAAAAAACTCAAAGCAAGAATGGAAAACTGACATGAAGATTTCTATTGAATAACCGAAACGTCTTGACATGAAGGGTGGCCTTGTTCTATAATCTTAGTGTATTAGTTAAATAATACACTAAAGGGGTGGGTTAGTGCGGTTCGAAATTGACGAAAGGCAACCGATCTACAGGCAGATTACCGACGCCTTAATCAGGCAGATTGCCCGCGGTGATTGGCCGCCCGGGGGGAGATTGCCTTCCATCCGGGAAGTGGCTGAAACTGCGCGGGTCAATCCGAATACGGTGGCCAGAGCCTTTCAGGAGTTGGAAAGGACCGGCTTGGTCGAGACCAGGCGCGGGGAGGGAACATTTGTGACCAATGATACCCAGGCCATTAAAGCATGTCGGGAAAAAACCGCCCGGGAAATCTGGGCCGACTTTTTAGTAAAGATTCGAGAGCTTGGTTTTACCAATGAAGAAGTGCAGCGTTTGGTGGCTGAGCTAAAGGAGGGGAAAGAAAAATGACACTTCCGGTTGTGATGCTGGAAAATTTAGTGAAGAGGTATCATTTAACCAAGGCGCTGGATGGTGTAAATTTGTCCATTGACCGCGGTAAAGTGGTCGGGTTGCTTGGCCCTAACGGAAGCGGAAAAACTACGCTTTTGAAGATTGTTGCCGGGTTAAGACGGCCCAGCAGAGGTCAGGTCCGGGTGTTTGGGATGATCCCGGGGCCTGAGACCAAAAAACGGGTTGCTTTTTTACCGGAAGTAAACACCTTTTATAACTGGATGACCGTTGATGACTTACTTGAATTCGTTAAATCCTTCCATCCGGATTTAGATCTTGAAAAGGCGGACTCGCTTAAGTCATTTATGAATCTAAAGGGTGAGGTGAAAATCGGGGCTCTGTCAAAGGGTCAGCAGGCCAGGCTCAAGCTAATTGTGGGCCTTTCCCGCCAAGCCGAATTAATGCTCCTGGATGAACCGTTGGCCGGAATTGATCCACCGTCCCGGGCGAAAATACTTCATGCTCTCGTTGGTGAGTTCCGTCAGGAAGGGCAGACGATTGTTATTTCAACCCACGAAGTCAAGGAGGCCGAACCTATTTTTGACCATGTGGTTTTCCTGCGCGAAGGCCGGATTGCGCTCGAAGGTGAGGCGGAGACACTGAGGGAGGAAACCGGCCGTTCGATGGAGGAACTTTTTGAGGAGGTATTGGCATGAAAATGTTTTGGTCCTTATACCGAAAAGAGCTGAGTGGGGCAAGGAATACCTTTCTGATTCTCTGCGGTCTCATTCTCAGCCTCGATGTTTTTCTGGCCACCAGAATTAAGGCCTGGGGTTACAAGCCGGCTTTTGTCTTTACCTTTCTCCCCCTGGCTTTTCTAATCTTTTGGGGATTTTTCCGACCTCTTTCTTTAACGAGAGGGGAATGGCGGGAAGGAACAGCGCCATTTCTTCGGTCATTACCAGTCAGCGGGTGGAGTATCATCGGGGCCAAACTACTGGCGGCATTTACCGAATGGGTTGGGCTTAACCTCACCAGCCTCGCCCTTTCCGGCTTGTTCTATGCCGCCGCTCCGTTATGTGGAGCAGAATGGGTGCCGCTAAGTGATTTGCCACCCGTTACGGAGATCATGAAGATCCTGACGGCCTTCGGCACGAATTATGCTCTGGGGATCTTTTTGGGGGCGGCCATTCTCCAACTGTCCTACTTGATCGGCCGGTTAGTCAACCGTTTTACCGGCTTGGTCAGCTTCGCCTCTACCGTTTTTTTGGTGTATATCTCCGCCAAAGTCAGCGAATTGTTGACCGGGTTATTATCTTTTCTTCCCGGTTTGTCCTTGAACATTCCCCAGCTTTCTCCGGATGTCAGGGCTTTACAGGCGTTGTCGATCACCTTTATCGTCATGCTTATTGAGTTTGCGCTTTTGTTCTTTATCACCGGGTGGATTATGGAGAAGAAGATGGAATTCTGAAACTGTCCAGAGATAAAAGGGATTGTTTTATAAAACAATCCCTTTTGCGATTAGGTGCCCTTTATTGCCTGTCACTATTGTCCTTTATAGACCGGAAGCCCTTCAAATAGTGTAAATACGTGTGCCCTAAACTTTAAAGCGGCTGACTTTTTCTTTTAATGCTTCCGCTTTGTGTTTTAGTGTTTGGCTGGTGGCGTTGATTTCTTCCACCATGGCGGCGTTTTGCTGCGTGACTTCGTTCAGTTGGTTAATGGATGTTTGGATCTCTTGTGAGGCCATGGTTTGTTTCCGGATGGAATTGGTTACTTCCAAAATCACGGCCGAAGTTTTTTTCGCGTTTTCGATGATTTGCTGCAATGCTTTGACGGAATGCTCCATAAATTGATTGCCTATTTCTACCCGGTTCACACTTTCATTGATTAAGCTTTCGATTTCTTTGGCCGCTTCGGCGGATTTACCGGCCAGGTTGCGGACCTCGGCGGCAACGATGGCAAAGCCCCGGCCATGCTCGCCGGCGCGGGCGGCCTCCACCGCGGCATTTAAGGCCAGTAAGTTGGTTTGGAAAGCAATGTCGTTCACCACTTGAATAATCTCCGAGATCTGCTTGCTGCTTTCGGAGATTTCCCACATTGCCGTGCGCGTTTGGGAGATTGATTTTTCCCCTGCGGAGACCGCTTCTAAAGTGGTTTGGACTATTTTCTCCGCTTGCTCCGCGTTTTCCATCACGGTCGTATTTGCCTGATGGATCTCCTCCATGGTGGTGGCGATCTCTTCCAGCGTGGCGGCTTGTTCTTGTGTGCGCTGGGAAAGATCATCATTTCCCCGGGCAATCTCCTCGGTACCGTTACGCACCGATTCGGAAGCGGAGAGGATGTTTTCGATAATCTCCTTTTGCTCGGAGATCATATGATTGAAACTGGCGGAGAGACGACCGAGTTCATCCCGGCTTTCAATTTTGGTTTGAACCTGGAGATTCCCTTGTGCCGACTGGAGAAAACATTTTTCCAGGGCAACGATGGGTTTGGTAATACGGGCCGAGATGCCGACGCCAATTAAAGTAGCGCCCAGAGCAACCAGGCAAGCCACCAGAGAGATGTATCCGGCCAGTTGCCGTACAGGAGAAGTAATATCTTTGACGTCTCCCGTTACGACTAAAAGCCAATTCACCTCCGGGATCAGCCGGTAAGCGGCCAGCTTAATCAGGCCTTGATACAGGTAGTCTTCAACGGCGGTTTGAATCTGTTCACCGGCTTGGATCTGAGTAACTACGCGATTGATGGTCTCATTTTCCACTGGAAGGCCGATTTTACTTGGTTCCGGGTGGTAAAGCATCGTCCTGTCGGCGGCAACCAGATAGGCGTAACTGGTGTTGTGCTGGCCGATCTGAATATCCTTTAGATGTTTTGAAAAATAACTTAACCGTACGGAACTGCCAATAAAGCCATTGACCCGCCCTTGTGCATTAATTATTGGGTATGCGAGGAAGATGATTAATTCACCAGAGATGTCCGTTCTCCTGACCTGGCTGAGGAGGGGTTCGTTGGGGGAAATACGGTTTAGATTAAAATAATCACCAATTTGTCGATTCAAGTAGATACGGTTACTGTCAGCGATAATTTTTCCCGCGAAATCCGCGATGAACGCCCTTTCTACATGTTCGCATTTTTCGACATAGGCATTCAGCCTGGTTTGGACTGCGGCTTGGGTTTGACCAAACTCTCCGGAATAAGGACTATCTGCTACCAATTTGAGAAAAAGGTCGTCGCCGGCTAAGACTTGAAGTTCCCGAATTGCGGCCTCGAGCAGGGCGGAAATTGTCTCCGTCCCGCGCTCGACGACGGAGATCATCTCTTTTTTGCTTTGTCTTAATAATATATCTTGCGCACCATAGAAAATGATAATTCCGGTTATGGAGATGGCTATAACAACAATTCCGACGATGATCAGCGGCAATTTGAACCGTAGCGACATGTAAAAAACCCCTTTTTCAAGAAAATGTAGGTACCTAAAATATCGGCAAATTTCTCTAATTCTTGACAAGCTAACAGGTAAAAATAAGGATTTTATGGGAAATTCGGGATTTTTCTGGAGAGTTATGGTATGATGCGGCCTTTGGAGGTGTTTATAAAAAAATAAACCACAACCGGATGGATAGGAGGAGAATATGAAATCAGCCTGCTATGGGTCGACGGGGGATGGAAGGTTCGCGGCATGTCTGAGTTTGAGATACCAAACCCTCGATTGCTTGGGGGCTGCTCTATAATAATTAATCTATAATTAAATCAAATCAGCGGGCGGAAGAAGGCCGGTAATTCTGCTTTCGGTCTCACGGTGGACGAACACATCCCCGTCCGGTCTCTACTATAATGAAATGAGAGCGGTGACGGGGAGGTGAGACCAATCAAGGATCGGAATGATTTTGTTACCGAGTCATTAAGACAGGACCGGTTCTGGACCCAGATCATGTCCGAACACGCCCTCTTCATCCGCGAAGGCTTACCCTGTATGGAAACTGCGTTAATTGAGGAAGCCCGGCAGCTGGAGGAGATCTTCGCGGGTTTAAAAGCCCGCGCCGACCAGACGCCCAGCGACCGGGCGGCGGTTTGCGCCCTGAATCAAGATATAATTAAGGCCCTGGACCGGATCATCGAGTTCAAGACTTTTGTGTTAAAACGCATGATCACCTGTCGCCTTGGCGGCTTTAATTATCCGTTGTTGTTGGACCACATCCGCCGGGAAGCAATCCGTTTCCGGGCAAACTTGCTGAAACTGAACAACAATATCCAGACGCCGCTGGCCGAATTGGCGCTGGAAGAAGAGATCTTTTGGCTGCGGATCATGGGGGATCACGCCAGGTTTATTGCCCATTTGTTGGATCCATCGGAACGGCCGTTGGTCCGGAGGGCGACCCAATTCGGGATGAATTTTGAAACCCTGCGTCTGCAAGGGGAGGATTTACAATCAATGCTGGTCCCCAGGGACTATGAAAACCACCTCTTACCGGCCGATATGATGGGCCAGCCGTTACCACCGGGCTTTGGGAATCTCAAGGAACCATTCGTCATCCCCAGACTGCAGCGGTTTAATGGGGAAGTCATCGCGGCCACCATGGAGATCAGGGATTTTAAAGCGGTTGCTTTGGAATTGGTAGAAACCTGTAAAGTGCTTAGTCTGATTTCGCCCTTACTGGCCAGCCACGTCCTGCGCGAAGCAGAGATGGCATTGGCGGATCTGGGCCGAATCGAACAGGAATTAAATATGAATAAATGATAATACAGCCGAAAAGCCCGGTTGGTGTGACCAACCGGGCTTTGTTTTTAATTATATAAACCGTAAGTCTTATCCACATTGAGGATAAACATGATCCCTTTCCCGGGTTCCTCGATCTGGAGCTGTGCTTTGATCTTCGACACAATGGCGTCTGTAAGCTCGACTTGGGCAAGGATCATCACGATTTCTTTTTCCGGTTCAATCGGCATGGCAAATAACTTTTGTGTTTCATGGATCCCCGAGCCCCTGGCGTTGATGACGGTCGCTCCCCGCGCGCCGGCGGATTTGCCCGCTTCAACGACCTCTTCGGCTTTGCCTTTGTCCACAATCGTAAAGATCGCATTATACATCGGTTTAATCACACCTCTTCTTTCCTTTGATTGGCCCGGCGCTTCAGGATGATGGACGCCAACCTGGCCTTTGACCGGGATGGTAAACGCGATCCCATGGTGCGGTTTATATAAAGCCAACTGTTTATTGAGCGCCTCCAGTGCCTGGTCAGCTAAAGACGACACCGTGACGCTCAGCACAATTTCTTTCCGGATATCGGTTAAATCCAATATTTCCAACAGATGGTTTCTGACTGTGCCTTTACCTAAAAAGATGGTGCCTCCGGTGACTCCTTGCTGCTTAAGAATATTTATTACTTTGCTCCCAACGCCGAAATTTACTATCGCGCATAGCAAAACCCATTCGTCGATTCCGGAGTTGTTACTCATGATGAACACCCGCCTTTTGTGATTTGATTTTATAAATAAATCCCAAAACCTGTAGGGCAATTAATGGTGTTAAAGCGACCATTGCAATTATACCAAAACCGTCAATTAAAACATTGGCGCCTTCCGTTGCTTCGGCGACTCCTTGCGCAAAGGCCAATACAAAGGTGGCGGTCATCGGACCGGAAGCAACACCCCCCGCATCAAAGGCAATTCCGACGAATAAGGACGGTACCACATAAGAGAGGGCAAGTGAGATTAAATACCCTGGCAACAGAAAATGCCAGAGTTGGACCCCGGGGATGATAATTCTCACCATGGAAAAGGTGACGGCGCACCCCACACCCAGCGAAAGGGCGAATAAGACAATCCTACGCTTGACGTAGCCGCTAGTGACGTTTTCGATCTGTGTCGTTAAAACATAGACGGCCGGTTCGGCCAGGATAACGACTAAACCGAGAATAAAACCGACCAGGAACACAATCCACGGTTGTTCCAATAAAGCGAGACGATAGCCGACCAAACTACCGACATCCATAAAACCGGCGTTTACTCCGGTTAAAAATAAAACCAAACCGATAAAAGTATAGAGCAGGCCCTTCATGATTTTCTTGAAAGCGCGCCGGGAAAGGCGAAAGGAGAGGGTTTGAAAGAGCAAAAAGGTTAGTAATAACGGGAGAAGGGCCAAGATTATATCCCCGGCGACGACAGGCAGTTCGTGCAGAAAAGGAGCAAAAATAGAAGGCGACTGAGTTATGTGCAATTCCAGGCTGCCGCTCAGTTCGTTGTTCTGAGAAAAGAGGCTCATCACAATTACCGCCAGAATGGCTCCGGCCGAAGCTACCCCCACCAGGCCAAAGCTGTCTTCCTCTGAAGCGGTGCCGTTCTTTTTTAACGAAGAAACGCCATAGGCGAGGGCGAGCATAAACGGGACGGTTAGAGCACCGGTAGTGGCACCGGACGCATCGAACGAGATCGCGATAAATTCAGAGGAAGAGAAGATGCCTAGGGTCAGGATCAGCAGATAGATGAGGGTCAACATTTTATTTAATGGGAGGTTATAAACAATGCGAAAAAGACCGAGGGATAGTAAAACGGCGATCCCTACCGAGACGACCACGACGATACTCGCTTGGGAAAGGACGCCGGCCGTTACCGCCTGAACTTGACCGGCCAAGATGTGCAGATCGGGTTCGGCAATGGAGATAAAAAAACCCAAAAATAAACCGGCGAGACCGACGATCCAGACATTGTTGCTCTTGGCGATGGTATTACCCATCAAGTTACCGATGGGGGTGACGCCGATCTCAACACCGAACAAGAAGATAGTCAGTCCGATGACGATCAAGAAAGCGCCGAGGAGAAACCGCACCAGTAAGTGAGGGTCAAGCGGGGTAAGTGTAAAATTGAGTACTAAGACAATTACTGTGACCGGTATTACCGCGAAAAGAACTTCTTTCAATTTTTGGAGCAGAACGTTCAAATAGTCACTTCCTTTCTTTTAGAATTATATAGGATGATGACAGGTGGAGCAACTATGGGGCGGATGCGAGCGAGAACGATCATATTTCTATTTTCTATTATAAAAGAGGTTTTACATTAATTTCACTCTTAAATTTTGAGGCCTTTTTGTGCTTAAATAAGGACCTCTCGCGATCCAAGATGTTATTTCTTGTTGCCCAGCTTATAACTACGCCAATCATACCATTGGAGAGGGCGTAGATCAACCTGCTCCGCTTTGATGGCTAAATTTGTATGCTGACAAAGTTATCGGTGCAAAGAAAAAAGGCGGCTTTTTTCACAAGCCGCCTTTGGCACCAACTATAAACTTACCGTGAAAATCAGTTCCCGCAAGACTTTACTGGCCACGGCGGTGGAGACGCCGCTGGGGTCATAATGGGGGGCAAGTTCGACCAGGTCGCCGCCGATGATATTAAGGTTGGAGACCGCTTGGAGGGCGGTCATCAAATCAAGGAAAGATACGCCCCCGGCCTCGGGGGTTCCGGTCCCCGGCAGTACGGAAGGATCAAGCACATCCAGGTCGATGGTCAGATAGACCGGCCGGCGGCCAATTCCGGCAATGGCTGCTTCCAAGCCGGTAAAATCGTGCAGTTGTAAGAAGGTATGCCCGGCTTTGGCCCAGTGAAATTCTTCCCGCGTTCCGCTGCGGATCCCAAATTGCCAAATCCGGCCGTCACCCACCACTTCCCAGATCCGCCGCATAACCGTGGCGTGGGAAAGGGGTTCGCCCAGGTATTCAGTGCGGAGGTCCGTATGGGCGTCAAAGTGGAGCACGACCAGATCCTCATATAGGCGTTTTGCTTCGGTGACGGCGGGAAGGGAGACCAGATGTTCACCGCCGATCATGATCAGCTTCTTCTTGTTCTGGAAGATCTGCCGCGCCTGTTCCTGGATGAGCTGTAGTGCTCTTGCGGTGGTCCCGAAGGGAAGCTCCAGATCGCCCAGATCACAGAGGGCAAAATCGGTCAAATCGGCGTCAAAGTAAGGGCTGTAGGTTTCAAGCCCGACCGATTCCAGCCGGATCTGGGCCGGGGCGAAACGGGTACCCGGACGAAAGGAGACCGTCCCGTCAAAGGGCGCCCCGAACAGGACGAGCGATGCGTCGGCAAAATCGCTTGCGCAGCCGATGAAGGTTGAACCGGTTGCCTTAAGCATCTTCGGTCAGCATCTCCTGGACATAAGTGGGGAGGGCGAACGCGGCGGTATGTACACCGGGATTATAATATCTGGTTTTTAGGTTAAACTGCTGCCACCGTTCGGGTTTAAAATCGGTGACCGGATCGAGGGTTTTGGCGGCAAAACCGAACAACCAATGGCCGGAAGGATAGGTCGGCATAAAAAACTGATAGACCCTGGCAATGGGGAAGGTGGCTTTAATTTTTTGGTGGGCTCGCTTCATTTCCTGGGCTTCACGCGGGTAATAAGGGCTTTCGTGCTGGTTGACCAGGATCCCGTTGGCGGTTAAGGCCCGGTGACAGTGGCGGTAAAACTCAAGGGTAAACAGGCCTTCACCCGGACCGATCGGGTCCGTGGAGTCGACCAGGATTAAGTCATAACTCCCATCGGGCGCGTTTTTTATAAACTCCACCCCGTCGACGAAATGCAACTGAAGGCGGGGTTCGTTTGCGAAGACGGAAGCGGTTTGGGGTAAATACTGTTGACAGAGGCGGACCACCCGCTCATCGATCTCCACCTGGTCAATCTGCTGAACTGTTGGGTAGCGCGCCACCTCGCGGGCGGTCCCCCCGTCACCGCCGCCGATAATCAATACCCTTTGGATCCCGGGATTGATGGCAAAGGCCGGGTGACAGATCATTTCATGGTAGATAAACTCGTCCTTTTCGGTCACCATGATGAGGCCATCAAGGGTGAAAAAAGTACCGAAGGTCGGGTTTTTGAAGAAATCGATCCTTTGGAACTTTGTTTGTTCGGACCAAAGCGGTTCAACTTTAATCGATAAGCGCACATCATCGGTATAATTTTCCGAGAACCACAGATCAATCATTATTTACCCTCCTTGTCCGGTTTTGGGGCGACATCGCCCAAAAGTGCTATTTGCCAAGGACTTTAATGAAGTCTAAATTTCCGTCGTCATTCATGATGATACACTTCTGTTCCCGGTAAAAGTTATAATGGTCGATAATCTGCTTGGTGATCCGCTCACCCGGGATCACCAGGGGAATCCCGGGCGGATAAATCATGACCGATTCCCCGCTGATCTCGCCGCAGGCTTCGGCGATGGGAACCTGCTTCTTTATGCCGTAAAACGCGTCGCGGGGAGCGACCACAGTTTGCGGACGGACGAAGCAATCCGTCTGCGGCAGGTAAAAGGGCGGTTTTTTGCCGTAATATTCTTCGCTCAATTTCCGAAAGGCTTCGACGAGCCGCGTCAGATTGTCGGCTGTATCGCCGGGACCGGTGACCGCGAGGACCACATAGGTTTCGGCCAGTTCGAACTGGATATTGTACTTTTCCTTAAAGAGATCATAAACTTCGAAACCGGTCAGGCCAAGTTCGTTCACCCTGACCACTAGTTTGGTTTCGTCATAATCGTAAATCTCTTTGCCGTTGACGTAATCGTCACGGATGATGACACTTAGTCCCGGGATTTTACTGATTTCTGTTTTCGCCTTGGTGCTGAGGGCAAGGAGGTTCCCCCAAATCTGCCGGCCGTTGAAAACCAAATGTTTCCGCGCCAGGTCAAGACTGGCCAGCAATAAATAGGAAGCGCTTGTGGTCTGCATCAAATTAATGATGGTGCGGACCTTTTCTTTACTGATTAGTCCTTCTTTAAGGAGGATGGCGGAGGTCTGGGTCAGGGAGCCCCCGGTTTTGTGGAGGCTGACCGTGGACATATCCGCGCCAACTTGCATCGCCGCGTCCGGTAAATCAGGATGGAAGGGAAAGTGGGAACCATGGGCTTCATCGACCAAGACCGGGATGCCGTGGCGGTGCGCCAGCCGCACGATCGCCTTGAGATCGGAGACCGTCCCGTAATAGGTAGGATTATTGAGAAAAACGGCTTTGACCCCGGGATTGGCTTTAATCGCTTCCTTCACCGCCGTAAAGGTTATCCCGTTGGTGATCCCGTATTCGGGATCGATCTCCGGATCGATGAACACGGGAATCGCGCCGCTGAGGATAACCCCGTTGATGGCCGATTTGTGGACATTGCGCGGCATGATGATTTTGTCCATTGGCCCGCAGGCGGACATGATCATCGTGATCACGCCAAAGGTCGAACCGTTCACCAGCAGAAAAGCATAATCGGCACCGTACGCATCGGCCATCAAGGTTTCGGCTTCTTTGATAATCCCCGTTGGGTTCGAAAGCACATCCAGATCTTTGGTGGAATTGGCATCGAACAGGACGATCTGTTTGCTGAAAGCCTCCGCCAGCGGAGAGGCCGGGTTTTTCTTATGTCCGGGGACATCGAAATGGACGATTTTTTTCTGGGTGTAGTTTTTCAGTCCGGTATAAAGTGGCGTTGCGGAGTGTTTCATGAAGTCCATCAAAAGTGCCTCCGACCTACCGTTACGGGAGATTGACGCCGTGGAAAATCTCATCCATCTCCTTCTTCAAACGGCGTGTTATTTCTTGTGCTTCTCCCGGGTGAATGTCTTTTTCGGAAAACCCAAACAGATAATTGTCCAACTCAAAATGCTTGAGCTTGCATTTGGTGTGGTAAATATTCTCCTGGTAGATATTGACGTCGATCATTTGGTATTTGTCTAAAATACTCTGGTCAATATAGTCCTGGATTGAATTGAATTTGTGGTCATTAAAAATCTTCCGGCCGGTGATATCCCGGGTAAAGCCGCGAACCCGGTAGTCGATGGTCATAATATCCGTATCAAAACTGGTGATCAGGTAATTTAAGGCCTTAAGCGGGGAAATCTGTCCGCAGGTTGAAACATCAATATCGGCCCGGAAGGTGCACACCCCGTCATGGGGATGGTATTCCGGATAGGTATGGACAGTAATATGGCTTTTATCCAGGTGAGCAAGGATGACCTCCGGCTCCAGGGAGGAAGATTCCGCAGTTTGCTTCTTCTGAATCGTATTGCCACCATTTCCCTCGCAGACCAAAAGTGTAACGCTGGCGCCTTGGGGGTCATAATCTTGGTTGGCAATGCTTAAAATGTTAGCGCCAATGATTTTGGTCACGTTTTTCAGAATCTGCGTTAGCCTCTCGGCATTATATTGCTCATCAATATAGGCAATATACGCGTTACGGTCGGACACTGTTTTGGTATAGCAGATATCGTACATACTAAAAGCCAGGGTCTTGGTGAGGTTGTTAAATCCGTGCAGCTTGATTTTGGTGTTCTTTTTCATTTATCTACCCCCCAACAGAGTTATCTATCCCCCATTTACACTGGATAATACTTAACCGCAAAAACTTCGCTTTGGAAAAGGGAAACGGTCTTTGCGGCTCGTCAATCACTTGGATTATAGTTAACTTATTCAGCGAAAGTCAAGAAGTAGCCCGTAAAAAACAAAATTTGCCGATTTTAGCAAACTGGTTTCTCAAAATATCATATTTTTACTAGTTTGTCAACCATGGCTTAAATTATTAATAAACCCAATTCCGAAAAAGGAAAACTAAACGACCGCCGGTCTTTTTTTATGGGCAAATGGAGCGTAACCAAAAGTTTTGACAAATGGCAAAAAACTGCTTCTTTGGTGTATAATTAAAACAAAATTGGAGGGGGCTTGGCCATGGCGGACCACTGCCGGCACGAAGCGCATGCCAGTTGCATCGAAAGGGTGCCCATCTTTAACAGTTTATCTGAAGAAGAGCGGCGGGAGATTGCCGCCATTACGACGGCGAGAACCTTTAAAAAAGGGGATCTGGTTTACATGGCGGGCGACCAGGCGGGAAAGCTTTATGTCTTACATAGCGGCCGCGTCAAGATTTCCCGGATCAATGCCAACGGTAAAGAACAGGTGATCCGCGTGGTTGGACCCGGCGGGTTTATGGGCGAACTCTCCCTGTTCAGCTCTTTACCAATGACCGACAACGGGGAGGCACTGGAAGACTGTACCATGTGTCTGATCGAAGGGGCTAAGCTGAAGGAGCTGATGAAGAAATACCCCTCGATTGCCTTTAAGATCATGGAAGAACTGAGCCGGCGCCTGGAATGGGCTGAACATTTGATTGAAACACTTAATCTCAACACCGTGGAACAGCGTTTAGCACGTTTCTTATTGAATCTGGCGGCTGGGAAGAGGGAAGTGGTCCTGGAGATGACCAAGGGGGATTTCGCTTCCCAGCTTGGTATGAGCCAGGAAACCTTGAGCCGTAAACTGTCGGCTTTCCAAGAAAAAGGGCTGATCGCGCTGAAAGGGCAGCGGGGGATTGAAATTTTGGACCGGGATGGCCTGGAGGTGATCAGCGCCGGTGAATAGCGTCGCTGGCCGGGTGGTCAGCGGTCACCGGTCCGGTCAAGACCGTTTTCCTCCTTCTGGCGGTGGGGGTAACTCCCGAGGACCTTTTTCCAACCGTTGGTCTTCCGGATTGTTTGTTCCACTTGGTGGAGGGCTTTTTTCAGTCTGGGTTCGGATTTGTGCCCGACCGCCTCGAAAAGCAGGACATACTCCTGGGGGCGTACCTTATACGGGCGGGACTGGACAAAAGTCAAGTCGATCCCGTTTTCCGCAAAGAAACCGGTGATCTCGTGCAATTGGCCCGGACGGTTCACGCCAAAACGGACCGCCAGCAGGGTGCGGTCATTGCCGGTGGGGGCATGATCGGTTAGTCCGCAGACAAAGAAGCGGGTTTCGTTCCCGGGATAATCAGCCAGGTTTTCATGGAGAATATGCAAACCGTATTCCCGGGCGGTGCGGGGTGAGCACAATGCAGCGACGCCCGGTTCTTCCGCGGCTTTGACGGCTGCTTCCGCCGTGGAGGCCACCGGGACCGGCACAATGGCGGGAAAAAGAGTTTCCAGGTTTTGGGCGCACTGGTTGAGGGCTGAAGGGTGCGAAAAGATCTGCTCCACCTTTTCGGGGTGGTCCAATTTGCCCGCCAAGACGTACTGGATGCTCACATGGACCTCATCATTGACCTTGATAAAATCATGGAACTCGATCAAGGCGTCAAAGGTAATCCCGATGATCCCGTCCACCATGTTTTCCGCGGGTAAGACAGCCCGGTCGGCCTGGTATGATTCCACCGCTTGCAGGCAGTCGTAGATATTGGAAAACTTGATCTTTTCCGGCTCGATGCGGCCTAAGATCCGTTTCTGGTAAAGCAGCGCGGCCTCCTCGGAAAAGGTTCCTTTCGGGCCCAAGGTTACGATCTGCAAGCTTTCGCCCCCTTAACCTCTTTTCTGCCAGGGTATGTTGATTTTTAGTAAATTTACCATACGCGGGCAGTTTTGGCAAGAGGATTACTCAATTCGGTGCGGGGAGAAGGGAAAGGATAGGACAGGGAGAAAATAGACAATTTAGGCAGTAAAGAGGGGAGAAGGGAGAACCGCGCGGCGGGAGAAAGGGGAGAAGGCTGAAGAACAAAGCGAACCTGGTCCTGGCCAAAGTACCGGCAGGAAAGGGGATCATCGTTAAGGGGGTTATGGGAATGGAATTCCGCAAGCAGCAAAGGCAGCTCCTCACCGGCTTACTCGTCATTGTCTTGCTGTGGACGGCTCTGGCCGCCGTTTCCTGGGCGGCGCAGAAAGCGGACCGCTCCTTACCGGAAGGTTTTGTTTACGTGGATGAAGTAATTCCCGATATCGTGCAAGAGCTCAGGTATTACGGGAGCAATAATTTTACCGGACGGCCCGTGGCGGGATATAATGCCAACCGGGCAATTTTGACCGTAGCCGCTGCCCAAGCCCTGCAACGCGTCCAACAAGAACTGAAGACCAAAGGATTGGGGCTTAAGATCTTCGACGGCTACCGGCCGGTGCGGGCGGTTAATGATTTTCTCCAGTGGGGGAAGGATCCGCGCGACCAGAAAATGAAGGAACAATACTATCCGGATTTGGAGAAAAGCGAGTTGTTCAAACGGGGTTATATTGCTTCGCGGTCGGCCCATTCCCGGGGCAGTACGGTGGACCTGACGATTATCCGCCTTGAAACGGGCGAAGAGTTGGATATGGGCAGTCCCTTTGATTTCTTCGGACCAATCTCCCGTCATAACAGTCCCCTTATCACCGAGGAGCAAGCCAAAAACCGGAGATTGTTAAGGGACTTGATGGTCAAACACGGTTTTGTTCCCTACGAGGAAGAGTGGTGGCATTACCGCCTAAAAAACGAGCCTTTTCCCAATACATATTTTGATTTTGTGATCGAGTAGAAGCGACAAGCAGCGGGTGGCGGGTCGGTAACGGGTTGCTTTTTTTAAAATAGAGGTCATAAGCTAAGGAGGGAGAGCACGGATGCAAACCAGGATTGCGGCGGTCAGCATTATTGTGGAAAATCTTGAAGTGGTGGACAAACTTAACAATATTTTGCACGACTATAGCAACTACATCATCGGGCGCTTGGGGATACCCTACCGGCAACGGGGGGTTTCGATCATTTGTATCGTGTTGGATGCCCCGAACGATGTGATCAGCGCCTTAGCGGGGAAACTGGGTATGTTGCCGAATGTAACGGCGAAGACGGTTTATTCCAAACCATTTCCCGTCAAAGAAGCCAACGGTGATCCGAAGGAAGCCACCGGTGAAGCCAATGGACAAGCCAGTGTTGAAGCTGAAGGCAAGGGTGACCAGTGAGGAAATGACGCTTGTTCGTCCGCCGGCGTTCGCGGCTGGCCGGGCTAAGCGTCTTTTCTTTTTTTTTAGTATGTTCCCGTTAAAGATCAGGTATTTTCTGGATTTTCTTTGTTAAAAATACATTAATTAGGCATCGACGGCCGGAGTTTTACACTAAAGAACTTTACTTTGCCTCTGAACTTTCTTACAATTGAAAAGGCATGTTCCTATGGATACTGGATACATCTTAATCAAACCGATACCGCACTTGACAATAAACCAACATATAAAACACCAGGGAAAGGATAAAAGGGGAACTCATTGGGATACGGTAAAATAAGAGGAGGGAAAGAATGACCGTTTCACTGCTGGAATTTTTAGGACAACTGTTCTCAACTCCGGCGCTTTTGGTAATTTCGGTCTTAACCTTGGGGGTAATTCTGGTTAATGGTTGGACTGATGCGCCAAACGCGATTGCCACATGTATTTCGACGAGAGCAATGAGTCCGCGGACTGCGATTATTATGGCGGCCGTCTTTAATTTTATAGGCGTCTTTGTGATGACGTTGATTAATTCCACGGTGGCGCAGACCATTTATAAAATGGTGGATTTCCGGGGAAATTCCCAAGAAGCCCTGGTTGCCCTTTGTGCGGCGATGATGGCCATTGTGATTTGGGCGACCGCCGCCTGGTGGTTTGGCATTCCGACCAGTGAAAGTCATGCCTTGATCGCCGGTATTTCCGGCGCTGCGATTGCCCTGCAGGGCGGGCTTGCCGGGATTAACCCCAGTGAATGGGTGAAAGTCCTTTACGGTTTGGCGCTTTCGACCGGGATGGGTTTTGGCGCCGGGTGGCTGGTGGTGAAACTGATCGAGAAAATTTGTTACCGGATGGACCGCCGTAAAACTTTTGGTTTTTTCCGCAACGCTCAAATAACCGGGGCGGCGGGGATGGCCTTTATGCATGGGGCCCAGGATGGCCAGAAGTTTATGGCGGTTTTTATGTTGGGTCTGTTCTTGGTCCAGGGGCAAGCGGAGGTCACGAAGTTCCAGATTCCAGTCTGGTTGATGATGCTGTGTTCGTCGGTGATGGCGCTCGGGACGTCCATTGGGGGTTTACGGATTATCAAATCAGTCGGAATGGACATGGTGAAGCTGGAAAAGTACCAGGGGTTCTCCGCTGATCTGGCAGCCGTTCTTTCCTTGTTTGTGGCCTCGATTACCGGGATTCCGGTCAGTACCACCCATACGAAGACCACCGCGATTATGGGGGTTGGTGCCGCGAAACGGTTGTCCTCGGTCAACTGGGGCATTGTCAAAGAGATGATTTCGGCGTGGATTCTTACCTTCCCCGGTTGTGGCTTGATCGGGTATCTCCTGGCCAAATTTTTTATCTGGGTCTTTTGAGGCTTGTCTTGCCGGCATTAATGATCAACGGGACAAAAGGAGAAAGGGGTTAAAGGTAAATGGCGAGAAGAAAAGAGGACAATTATTTTACTACTTTTGTCGAATTGGTCCAGTTTTCCTGTGATGCGGCCGCGCTTTTAAATGCGATCATCAATGATTACAAGGCGGAAGAACTGGAAACAAGAATGAAAGAGATGCACGAGATCGAGCATGCCGGGGATCAGGGGCGGCACGCGATGGTAAAGAAACTGGCCCGGGAATTTATCACCCCCATTGAACGGGAAGACATCATCGCCTTGGGTGACGCCATTGACAACGTGACCGATACCATTGAGGACGTTTTGCTTCGCTTTTATATGTTCAATATTACGGCGATGCGTGAAGATGCCGTTAAAATGGCGGCCATTATCGTCCAGTGCTGTGAGGCGCTAAAGCAAGCGCTAGCCGAGTTCGCCAATTTCCGGAAGTCCCAACATCTTCACCAGTTGATTGTGGAAATTAATCGCCTGGAAGAAGAGGGCGACGCCCTGTTTGTGAACGCGATGCGGAACCTTTTTGTCAACGAAAAAGACCCGATCCAAATTATGGCGTGGCGTGAAACCTTGGAATATATGGAGAAATGCTGTGACGCCTGTGAACAGGTTTCGGAAGTAATTGAGAGCGTAATGATGAAAAATTCCTAATGGCGACGATTATCATTGAGGACATTGCGATTGAAGTGATCCGGAAAAGGATCAAACATATTTATCTTTCGGTGCGTCCGCCTGGTGGTTGCGTCCGTATGACCGTGCCGGCGCGGATGAACCAGGAGACCATTATTGCCTTTGCCCGTTCCAAACTGGACTGGATCAGAAAACAACAAGCCAAGCTACGCGCCCGGCCGGTTCAGCCGGCCTTTACCTATGTTAATGGCGAAAGCCACTTTTTTTTCGGTAAACCTTACGTCCTCAACGTGATCGAGACCGGCGGCCGGCCACGGGTGGCGTTAAGCGCCGCCGGAGTCATGAATTTGTATGTCCGGCCCGATAGCACACGGGATGAGCGGGAGAAGGTTTTGACGGCGTGGTACCGGCGGCAATTGAAGACGGCCATCCCCGCCTATATTGAAAAGTGGGAAAAAGAGCTTGGTGTTTCGGTTAAAGAGTGGAACGTGCGGAAGATGAAAACCAAGTGGGGAAGTTGCAATATACAAGCCCGCCGGCTCTGGTTCAATTTGGAGTTGGTAAAGAAGAACCGCCGTTGCCTTGAGTATGTTGTTGTCCACGAAATGCTTCACTTGCTTGAACGGTATCATAACGCCCGTTTTTATGCTTATTTGACCAGATATTTACCGGACTGGAAGGCGATCCGCAGGGAGCTGAACGGCTTAGGCTAAGCGACGCGAGAAAACGCCGCTGGTAAGATGTGTCTCCCTCCCGGTTGGAACTTTTGATGTGGTGAAACGTCATCCAAGGTGGGAGGGATACCAATGAAACAAAAAATTGCCCTGGTTCTGGCTGTCCTCTTGTTATCTTCCGCTTTTGCGGCCGGGGCCTATTCCACCAAGCTGCAACTGTTTTTCAACGGCAACCAGGTGGAGACCGACTTTCCCTTGCGTATCGTGGACGAACACCTCTACCTGCCGGTGGAGATCCTTGAGGAAAAGTTGGGTTTGACCGTCCACTGGGATAAGGAACAAAGTGCAGTATATGTGGAAGGTGCTGACCGGGAGCTTTTAACGGCGCAAATCCAGCGCTTGGAGGAATTCTTCACGCCGGAAGAACCGCGGGTGGCCGTGGAAACCTGGGCCGAAGGGGTCAAACGGCGCAATGGCGCTTTACAATACGCCGTGCTGGCGCCGGTGTTAAAAAAGGAAACTTATGATTATTTTGCCGGTTTAAACTGGTCAACCGGGGCTTCCAGTCCATGGGTGGAAAGTTACCGGGTGACCGAAGTCTACCGGACCGGTGCGGAGAAATACCGGTATACGGTGGAGTTTAAGTATACGGATGCGACCAAGAACGCCACTTACGCCAAAACTGCGGTGACGGTTGAGCAGGAGGGGCATAAGTGGGTAATTTCCGCCCTGGAACCGGTTGAAGTCAGCGGGAAGATCACCCAAATTACCTTTGATGAAGAGAACAAGGTCAAAGCGGTCTTTGTTGCAGGGAAGAAGACCATCTTGAGCGGTTATGACCAAGCCAACGTCCAAATTACGTCAAAGACCAAGATTTATCAAGGCTATACCGATCAGGTCCTGACGGTCGAGGCCTTGCAGGAGGGCGTTGCGGTCGAAGTGACCTTCACCGACGGTCCCCGCCTCATGATCTACCCGGTTACCGCCGAGGCCAAAAGCATTCGGGTTTTTGCTCCGGAGGAGTCCGCCGATCTCGTCTATGCGAACACCGCATACGGGTTTACTTTTAATCTTCCCACCGGGTGGCAGGATTTCCAGGTGATGAACGAGGAATGGGAAGGCTTGTCCCTGGAAGCTGAGAAAGAAGGGAAAGTGGCGGCCCGCGGTCCGTTCTTGAAGATCCGGCATCCAGAGTGGACGAAAGAAGAGCCCCGGCAAGATATCCCCATCATGGTTTTTACCTTGGACCAGTGGGCGGACTTAGAAGGAATGAAATTCAGTGTCGGGGCGGCACCGGTCGGGCCGCAGGAACTGGGCCGCAACGAGAAGTACGTTTTTGCCCTGCCTGCCCGCTATAACTACGCTTTTCCGCTTGGTTTCGAAGAGGTAGAGGAGATTTTGGCCAATAACCCTCTTAAGCCACTAACGCCGGAAAAATAAAGAACGCCGCTTGTTTAACCAAGCCGGTAGCCGGAGAAAAGCTACCGCATTTAGGGACAACACGACAATAATTTTAATTTTATGCAGTGTATCAAGCAAACTAACGTAACCGTTTTGTCGACCACCGTCTGTGAGCGGTGGTTTTTTCATGGGAATTATTGGCGGGTGTGCACCGCTCTCCACCCGGGGTCATATATTAAAAGCAGATCTTAGCCGCGGGCAAAACTGTTGCCGGTGGCGAAAGACTGCGCAAAGGTCATTTCGGCATCGAAAGGAGTGGGGCCGATGGGTGAGCCCGAGATACCCCTGGCTTTTCTTCCCGTAGGTCACCGGGCGCGCGTGGTTAAAGTGGGAGTGGCGGGTTTAACCCGTAACCGCCTTTTAGACTTGGGTTTGGTCCCCTCGACCGTGGTGGAAGCCGTCCGGAGAAGCCCGGCGGGCGATCCGGTAGCCTATAACATCCGGGGAGCAATTATTGCTTTACGGTCGGAGGAGAGCCGGTTGATTACGGTTCGGCCCTTGGCGGTAAGGAGGTAAAGACGATGAAGAGCCCAGTGGTGGGTGCCCGGGGGGTTTTGGCGAGGCTAAATCCACCCCGGAGCGATGGGGTGGTTGCGTTGGCCGGGAACCCAAACACCGGTAAAAGCACAGTCTTTAATGGCTTGACCGGGCTTAACCAGCATACGGGTAATTGGCCGGGGAAAACGGTGACCTTGGCGAAGGGGAACTACCGTTATAAGAACAAACTGGTTACTTTGGTGGATTTACCGGGAACATATTCGCTCTTGGCCAATTCGGCCGATGAACAAGTGGCGCGGGACTTTATTTGTTTTGCAAAGCCCGATGCGACTGTGGTGGTGGTCGATGCCACCTGTCTGGAACGGAATTTAAACCTGGCTTTGCAGGTTATGGAGATAACACCAAAGGTGATCCTCTGTGTCAACCTGATCGATGAGGCCAAACGGAAGAAGATTGAAGTTGACTACGATAAACTGGCGGCGCTTTTAGGCGTACCGGTGGTGCCGACGGCCGCCCGGGATAAAGTGGGGTTGAACACCCTGAAAGAGGCCATCCACCAAATGGTCTTTCTGCACAAACATCCGCGGCCCCGGCCGGTTCGTTACAGCCAGGAGATTGAAGCGGCGGTTGCCAAAATCCAAAAGGAACTGGAACCGTATCTCCAGGGGAAGATTGATGCCCGGTGGGTGGCGCTGCGGCTGTTGGATGGGGACACCACCATTATTGCGGAGATTACCAAATACCTCCAAGAGGAGACCGCGGGGACGGCGCCAAGGGAGCAAGGGGCCGGCGGGCTTGAGGTGGTGAAGTGCTATAAGTAGTTGGGAAAAAGGTTTACAGCAGGTCATTACTGAAGCGCAGACGCTTGGGGCCGGGGTGGGGCCCGTGCGGGATTTAATCGTGGCGGCGATTTACGACCAAACCAGACTAATCACCGACCAGGTCGTGAGGCGCCGCGGGCCGGCCTATGATTTGGACCGGAAGATCGATGATGTCGTGACGTCGAAGCTCTTCGGGTATCCGCTTATGTTAGTCTTGCTCGGCGTGATTTTCTGGTTGACGATCAGCGGGGCGAATTATCCCTCACAACTCTTGTCCAACCTGCTCTTTGGCTTTCAAGACCATCTTACCGCGTTTTGCCAGCGGCTAAACGTGCCCGCTTGGCTGCACGGGGTGCTTATTTTGGGCATGTACCGTTGCCTCGCGTGGGTTGTCTCGGTAATGCTGCCACCAATGGCCATCTTTTTTCCGCTTTTTACTTTTTTGGAGGATCTGGGGTACCTGCCGCGGGTGGCCTTCAACCTGGACCGGCTCTTTAAACGTGCCGGGGCCCACGGGAAACAGGTCCTGACCATGTGTATGGGGTTTGGTTGTAATGCGGTGGGGGTGACCGCCTGCCGGATTATTGAATCGCCCCGGGAACGTTTGCTTGCCATCTTGACCAATAATTTCGTACCGTGTAACGGCCGCTTTCCCTTGTTGATTACCATGGCCATGGTGCTGTTGGGCGCGTTGGTTGGAAATACCAGTCCCTTTTACGCTTCGCTCCTCGTAGCGGGGGTGGTGGTACTGGGGATCGCGGTGACCTTGCTTGTCTCCTGGCTTTTATCGCGAACACTGCTGAAAGGGGTGCCTTCCACCTTCACCCTGGAACTTCCCTCCTACCGGTGGCCTAAAATCGGCAGTTTGTTAATCCGTTCGGTTATGGACCGCACGCTCTTTGTTTTGATGCGGGCGGTGACAGTCGCGGCCCCGGCCGGGGCGCTCATCTGGCTCTTGGCCAATATCAAGGCAGGCGATCTAAGTATCATCGGGCACCTGGCCGGTTGGTTGCAGGGTTTCGGCCACTTAATCGGGCTGGACGGTTACATCGTTTTGGCTTTTATTCTTGGATTGCCGGCCAATGAGCTGGTTATCCCCATCTTAATCATGAGTTATCTGGCGGAAGGGGTCATGCTGGAGCTGGATAGTATTGAAGCCCTCCGCGCGCTGCTGGTGGCCAACGGTTGGACCTGGCTGACGGCTTTGAATATGATCCTTTTTTCGCTCCTTCATTTCCCGTGCGGGACGACTTTATTAACCGTCAGAAAGGAAACGCAAAGCACCAAATGGACGGTGTTGGCGGCGTTAATCCCGACCGGGGTCGCCATCCTGGTTTGCTTCCTCCTCACCCAACTGGTTAGACTGGCCGGGCTCGTTTAGTTCTGAAGGCAAGATCGTTAGCATAGGCTAAAAGGAAAGCATTTGGTGGCAGGTTTCGAACCTGCTCCTTTTGTAAGGAGGCCGCTTGCGGTGGAAATGGTCTTAACCGAAAGTATGGAAGATTATTTGGAGATGTTTTACCGGATCGTTGCGCAGCAGGGCTACATCCGGCCGATCGATCTCTCCAATGCCATCAAGGTCAAACCGTCCTCCGTGACCAGGATGATTAAAAAACTGGATGAAGCCGGTTTTATCAAATACGAAAAGTACCGGAATATTGCATTGACCGAGAAAGGGATGGTCTATGGCCGCTTTTTGGTCTGGCGCGACGAAAAGCTGAAGGAGTTTTTCCGTTTATCACCGGAAAACGTTAAGGTCGAAGAGCAGGTCGAGGGGGTGGAACACTACATTACCCCGGAGACCATGAAGTTCATCCATAAATTGATCCTTTATTTTTCGGCCGATCCCGGACGGGTGCGGGAACTGGAAAAGGTCGAATGCCCGCCCGACGATCCAAACCGGGAAGATTTGAAGTATTTACGGGCTTGGCTCTTCCGGCATTCGGGTTGAGATTTAAAATTATACTTCCGCCGTAATCAATTGTTCCTTTGTGTGCTGGCCAAGGGGGCATGATTTGCATATCATAACCATACCCAAGCTTCAACAAGAAGTGATGGGAAGAGTTGAGGTGACCAAGAAGCGGGTTGAATGCATTATTGAGGTTCATGAGGTCAAAAGGGGGGAAGATCTTGGACCGGAGTTACGATCGGCCCTTTAAACCGGATACCCGCTACCTGGATTGTAAAACCGATTCGGTTTTGAGCTGTGGTCAAGGAATCGACGGTCTCGCCCGGCCGGTGCAGGTGGATACGGAGGGAGCGGTCAGTGTCCTGCCGAACGCTGCCGTTTATGCACAGGCGGGGAGGCTCTTTTCGGTCACTGATTCCATTGTCCTGCCGACGGGCGGTCCGTTTATCGCTTTGACTTTTGAAAACCCGGCTACCAATGGTCAAGTGATGTATCTGGAACAGGTGGCGGCTGGGATCTTTGTCAATGAGGTAACTGGAGAGCGGGTCGGCAACGAACAAACCATAGATCTCCTCGTAGCGCAGATTCCACAGGTCCGGGATGTGGACGAGACTTTGACGCCGGTTAATAACCTGAGCGGTTCACCAAGGACCAGTACTTTGCTGGTGCGGACGGTAGACGACTTTGACCTGGGACCTGTCCACTTCAGTAACATTTATCCCAGCGGTGAGATTGAACAGAATTTCCGGGGCCGGATAATTCTGCCACCGGGCCATATTTTACTGGTTTTAATCGTCAACCGGGCCAGCAATATCACCAATGCTTTGCTTGCCGTCACGATAACCTGGTGGGAACTGCCCCTGACGCCAAAAAAGCGTAAACGGAAACGAACGCGCGAGGAAGCAGGGGAAGAAGCAAAGAAAGAACAAGAGTAAGGAAATATAAATATATTTTGCCTTAACCAGTGGTATGCGCGGGTCTAACAAAAACAGCAGGAAAGAGGATCCCTGCTGTTTTTGTTTGGTATTCCAGGTTCCTTTTTCATATTCTCAATTAGAATTAAACTATCTCTCACCTATAATTCGGGTAAAACCGCGTCGATAATCAAGTTATCAAATTTTCCTTTGTATTCTTCATACTCCGCTTTATTCTTCACCGTCCAGCCAAGCAGCGGTATCCCCAATTTTTTCAGCCTCGCCAGCCTGTCTGGGGAGGTATTTTTTATCTCATAAGCAATGAAATGCGGGCGGCTGATGAAGTTTAGGAGCAGATGTTCCAAGACGATCTTTTTATACCACGGCAGGCGGGTCGTTCCCGCGTATTCTACTTCATAATCGCTTACTTCAAAGCTACCCGCCAGTTGCCCACGGGGAACCTCCGGTGCGTTTTGGCGAAACCACTGAAGGGTAAAGGGGTTAAAAGACATAATGGCGTATGGCCCCGGATATCCTTGTAACTCTTCGTAGAGCCGGCGTTCCATTTCCCCCACTTTACCCTCGTTTTTCACTTCGATGAAAAGGGGTACCCTCCCGGCGACCAAGGACAGGACATCGCGAAAGAGGGGAACGGTTTGCTCCGAACCAAAAATCTTGTACGCGGACAGTTCAGCAAAGGTCAGCTCCGCTAAATAACGGTCGACCCCCATTCCCCGCCGGAGTTTTTTGTCGTGGTAGACAACTAGTTGCTGATCGTTGGTCATCGCGACGTCCAATTCAATGGCATAACCTTCTTCGATGGCCTTGGCAAACGCCGGCATTGAGTTTTCCGGAACCAGATGATTATTGTCATGAAGGCCCCGGTGGGCAATTAACGGGTGGTAGAGCCACGGAAAGTTCGTGGGCTCCATCACCGCGACCGTCTTCGGTAACCGGTTAAGAAGGTACGCTACCCCGACAACGGTGATGATGATTATGCCGGACAGTAGTAATCTCGCCTTCGGCATCAATTTCCCTCCTCCGCCAGTGCAGAGTTCCTGGCCGGGTAGCCGCCCGTCCCGCTCGACCTGCCAGGCGCGCGGCGCGCATGCCGGCCCTTGTTGAGGCCATAAAAGGGCTTAACTATTTAACCCTTTTTATAATAATCCCGGTAAAGATGCTCGATCGAGCGGTCGTAAGTTCTTTCTCCCGACGCCGAAAAGAAACATCCGGGGACTTCACCGGACCGTCGGTGATAGGCGACACATTCGCAACATTTCCCGCGGCGGGAACAAGGGTAAGTACAAGTGCAGTTTGCTTTTGAATCGCAGGCCATCAGACTACCTCCTTTTTACCAAAGACAGTTCGTGATGACCACCGTTGATTCCTGCCCAAAAGAATCTTCCCTTTCAACAAGGGAAAAAATGGGCGTCCGAGAACAAAAAATATATAGGCAAAGATAAAGAAACGGGGTGGGAAAATGGAAAAAACTCTGGTGTTACTCAAGCCTGATGCGGTTGAACGCCGGCTGGTTGGGCGGATCATTGCTATTTATGAAGAAAAGGGACTTAATATCACTGCGCTGAAAATGCTCAAACCGACCAGAGAAATTGTGGAAGCCCATTACCAGGAACATAAAGAGAAACCCTTTTTCCAAAGCTTGGTTGATTATCTGACGAGAGGCAAGGTCTGTGCGTTGATCATTGAAGGGGAGAATGCAGTCAAAACGGTGCGCAAAATCAACGGTGCGACCGACCCGGCGGAGGCGGAGGCGGGGACGATTCGGGGACAATTTGCCCTTACGAAGGGTGAAAATCTTGTTCATGCGTCGGATTCTGTCGACAGTGCCGAACGCGAGATCGCGATCTGGTTTCCGGAGATCACCGATTAAAAATACAATTCTTTCGGCAATGGATCTTGCCTGGAACTACGGTTTAATACGACGGGTCGCATGTTGGTAACAAGTTTCGGAGAAGAAATCTATCCGCATGAATAGATTTTTTTTGCAAAAAGAATTGTCGAAGGGAAAAAGATATGGTAAAATTGTGTCACAATTATATGTAAATTATATGTTAAAAATTTGCGGCCGAAAAAGTGAGGAAGTGCGTGGCCCTGAAGAGGGGGGTGGCTCGGCAACCGATGCGAAGTTCTGATTCTATTTTGAAAGATCTATGGGACACATGGCAGCGGAAGGGGAAAGTTAGCGCGTGGTTCATCGCTTATTTGCTTTCCATCATCATAACCGCGGTTGTTTATTGGACAGGCGGGACAGTTACCGCCTATGCCAATCTGATGTATATCCCTATTGCCATTATGGCGTCAACCCACGGCAAATGGCACGGGGTGATTCACGGCATCATAAGCAGTTTGTTGATTGGCCCCTTCATGCCCTTGGATCGAGTGTTGGGGATAAGTCAAAAGACGATTAACTGGATTGTCCGCATGCTGATCTACGCCGTAAACGCCTTTGTCATTGGTTTTTTCTCCGACTATTACCGGCATGTGTATCAGGAAAGGGTAAAAAAGGAAAAAGAGATTGCCGAATCCAAGCTGGCTATGATTTATTCCCTGGTTAAACTGGCCGAATCCCGGGATGACAGCACAGGTGCTCACATCGAACGGGTCGCCCAAATCTGCCGGTTACTGGCCACCAACTTACGGAAGCGTAAAAAATACCAAGATTACATTGATGCGGACTTTATCGAAAAAATTACCCAGGTCAGTCCGTTGCATGATATTGGGAAGGTGGGGATCCCCGACTACATTCTGCTGAAGCCGGGACGGTTGTCGGAGGAAGAATATGAGGTAATGAAGGAGCACACCACAATCGGGGCGAAGACCCTCCAGGAGGTAAAGGAGAAATTCCCAAACAACCGGTTTTTGGATATGGCGATTGGGATTACCTATTTCCACCACGAAAAATGGGATGGGACAGGGTATCCTTTCGGCCTGGCGGAGGAGACCATTCCCTTGTCGGCGCGGATCATGGCGATCGCCGATGTGTACGACGCCTTACGGTCTAAACGGGTGTACAAGAATGCCTTTTCCCATGCCGAAAGCGTTAAGATCATCCAGGAGGAAAGCGGCAAGGCCTTTGATCCGGATATTGTTGAGGTTTTTATGGACATCCATGAAGAGATAAACGAGATCTATGACCGTTACAGTGGGAATCAAGAGCGTACCCTTGCCCACCTTGGAACTGGATATCTTGAAGGGACCGGAGCTTAATTGAAATTATAGCTTTCCAATATATTATGCATGCTGCGCCGGATATGTTTGTCCATGGCCTGTTTCGCTTTTTCAGGGTTTCGTGCTTGGATGAAGTGAATGATCTCTCCGTGCTCTTCAATGGATTTAAGGCGATGATCCGTTGCTTTGGTGGTTCTGCCGATCGACGGACCATTCCAGAGATCCATTAGGAAATTGTAGAGTTTCTGATTGTTGGCCGCCTTCCAGATGGTGGTGTGCAAGACCTGGTTATATGCAACATATTCGTCTTGTGTCAACTCGTTGATTTTTTGAAGGATCCTCTGCTGTTGCGCGTCGAGAAAGGAGGTATCCATCTGGTTGTTCGTGGCCCGTACCACCGCTTCACATTCCAAAAGAATGCGCATTTCATAGTGGTCCATGATAAATTTGGTGTCGATCTTCTTAACGACCGCCGTTCTGTTCATGCGTAATTCAACCAAGCCCTCGGAGGCCAACATTTGTAATGCTTCGCGCACTGGGGTCCGGGAGACACCTAGGTTTTTTCCGAGTTCGGTGAGGGAAAGTTTCTGCCCAGACTGGAATTCACCAGCTAAAATTGCTTTCCGAAGGATGGAAGCAACGCGAATCCGGGCGGGCATAATTTCTACTTGTTCCAGTTCCAAAGTCGTCACCTGCCAAATATCCTAAATATAACTATAACATTAGCTCCATAAGACTGTCAATTAAGGGGGAACGCCGAAGGGCATTAGCCCTCTTTTTATAATCGCAAAATCTGGCACGTTCAATTCTTTTTTCCAGCAAGGGCAGGGGCGAAAAAGGGACTTATGTTATGTAAATCTTAATAATATGTTTAAGAATTGAAATCAAAGATGTTGACGCGAGAAATAATTAATGGTACGATTAGGACAAGAAATTGTATACGATATACGATATGAAAAATGTATAATGCAATTATACTGATGAATAGAGAAAATACGCTAGAAAGGTGGAATGAAAGTGCATGCCATTGAGAAGATCCTGGCGAAGGCCGCGGGCAAGGACCGGGTGACGACTGGCGAGATCGTCAATGCCAAAGTGGATTTTGCCGAGATCAACGACCTCTACCTCCAGACTATTTACTCTTTCCGCGAGATGGGCGGGAAGAAGGTTTGGGACCAGGACCGGGTGGCGTTTGTTTTCGATCATTATGCCCCGGCACCCACCATTAAGTCAGCCCAGATCCATAAGGAAATGCGGGCCTTTGCCCAGGAAAACAACCTGACTTACCATTTTGACATCAACTGCGGGGTTTGCCATCAAGTAATGCCGGAACGGGGAGTGATCTATCCGGGGATGATTATTGTTGCCACCGATTCCCACACGACGACCCACGGTGCGTTTGGTGCCTTTGGGACCGGGGTGGGGGCAACGGATATGGCGACGGTCTTAATCTCCGGGGAACTTTGGTTCCGGGTTCCGGAGATCATTGAGGTACGGATTGAAGGCGTTCCGCCGAAGGGGGTTTACCCCAAGGATGTGATCCTCCATATTCTGGGGCAGATCAAAGCCGATGGTGCCGTTTATAAGGCCATTGATTTTACAGGCAGCTATGTTGAACAGCTGGACGTGGCCGGCCGGATGGTCATCTGTAACATGGCGGTGGAGATGGGGGCTAAAACCGCATATATGCAGCCTAACCAAAAAGTCTTGGACTATGTGGCGAAAAGAGCCGTCCGGCCCTTTGAAGTTCAGTATTCCGATGCGGATTTTGTGTATACTGAAAGCTATGTCTTTGACGTCAGTAACTTAACCCCCCAAGTGGCGGTTCCCCATAGCGTTGATAATGTCCGCCCGCTGGAATCGGTGGAAAAGGTCCGGATCAACCAGGGCTTTATCGGGAGTTGTACTGGTGGGCGGGAAGAAGATATTGCGGTGGCGGCACAGATCTTAAAGGGGAAAAAGCTTCCGCCTTATGTCCGCCTTGTGGTGATTCCCGCTTCAGCCGAAGTAATGCAGGCTTGTCTGGAGAAGGGTTATATCCAAACTTTAATCGAAGCGGGTGCTACGCTCTCCAGTCCTGGCTGTGGTCCCTGCCTGGGGGCCCACGAAGGGGTCTTGGCTCCGGGTGAAGTCTGCGTAACCGCTTCGAACCGGAACTTCCCGGGGCGAATGGGGAGTACGGAAGCAGAGATTTATCTGGCCTCGCCGGC
This sequence comes from Capillibacterium thermochitinicola, assembly GCF_013664685.1. Taxonomy (NCBI): domain Bacteria; kingdom Bacillati; phylum Bacillota; genus Capillibacterium; species Capillibacterium thermochitinicola. The sequence continues at coordinate 19,744 of NZ_JAAKDE010000007.1, read as the reverse complement.
GACGGTGGCTGCTTCAGTGCTGAACGGGTATTTAACCGATCCCAGAACATTGCTTTAAGGAAGAAAGGAGGGGTAAAGATGCAGAAAACCATCATTGGGCAGGTAATTGTTCTGGGAGATAACATCGATACGGACCAGATCTATCCCGGGCGTTATCTGGAACTGGTTGACCCAAAGGAGATTGGCCGTCATTGCCTGGCTGGGGTTGATCCGGAGATCGCTCCGAATTTTAAACCCGGCGGTATTGTGGTGGCGGGCAAGAACTTTGGTTGCGGCTCCAGTCGGGAACACGCGGCGATTGCCTTGATTAATATGGGGGCAAGCCTTGTCATTGCCGAATCCTTTGCCCGCATTTTCTTCCGGAATGCGATTAACCTTGGGTTGCCGCTGGTGATTTGCCAGGGCATTAGCCAAAAGGTAAAAGCCGGTCAGACGCTGGAAGTCGATTTGGACCAAGGTACCGTCAAAATCCAGGAGACGGGTGAGGTATTAGCCTGTGAAAGGCTCGGGGAACATGCGGCGAAGATCCTGGCTGCCGGTGGGATAAAGCCTTTGTTCCGGGCCCAACTGGGGATAAAGGAATAAAAGGATAAAAAAGGAGGGTATCTTATGCTGCCAATTGAAATTGTCTTCTTAATTGGAATGGCCTTTCTTCTCTTCCTGGCGTTAAAGGTAAAGGTTAATGCTTTTATGTCGCTACTGGGCACCGCTGTGGTGATGGGGCTGTTGGCCGGGATGCCGGCAACCGATGTGATGGGGGCGATCACCACTGGTTTTTCCAGTACGGTGAAGAGTATTGGGATTGTGATCATCTTCGGTATTATGCTCGGTAATTACCTGGAAGCCTCCAGTGCGACGACGAGGATGGCTTTGGATACGGTAAAATTGGTCGGTCAGAAGCGTTCCAGCCTGGCGATGGCCATTTCCGGGTATATCGTCTCAATTCCGGTTTTTAGTGATGCCGGTTTTGTTATCCTCTCGCCCTTGGTTAAAGCGATCGCGAAAAAAACGAAGATTCCTTTAGCCATTCTGGCGGTCTCCCTTTCGGCCGGACTTTTGGCCACCCATGTTTACGTGCCGCCGACACCGGGTCCGTTAGCAGCCGCTGGTATGCTGGGAATTGATATCGGCCGGGCTATTCTTTATGGACTTTTTGCTTCGGTTTTTATGGCCGGTGCCGGTTGGCTCTTTGCTGAGATTTACTTCCGCAATAAACCTGAGAGTTTCTACACTTTCCGGGAAGATGCGGAAACCCAGCAGGAAGTGGAGATGGACGAGGCCAAATTACCGGGTAGCCTCACCTCGATCGTGCCGTTACTGGTTCCGCTGGTCTTAATTGTCTTGAACACCACCTGTAATATGTTGCTGCCAAAGACTTCTCTGGTCGTGAAAGTTGCCAGCTTTATCGGGGATCCTAATGTTGCGTTGGCCATGGGTACATTACTGGCCATCGCCCTGCTGGGAAAACGTCTGGGCTCGAAAGCAGTTATGAAAACGATGGATGCATCTTTGAAGGATGCGGGCCCGATTGTCTTTATCACAGCTGCCGGTGGTGCCCTCGGCCAGATCTTAAAGGTTTCCGGGGCCGGCGATAAACTTGCCCAGATGGTGATTGATACCGGCTTACCGTTTATTCTGATCCCGTTTGCCATTGCAGCCGTCCTGAAGATCGTACAAGGGTCGGGTACGGTTGCGGTCGTTACGGCAGCGACGCTTTCCGCACCAATTGCGGCTCAGCTTGGCTTGGATCCAATACTGATCTTCTTGGCCTCTGGTGCCGGTGCCCGCTCCTGCTGCCATGTGAACGACAGTTATTTCTGGGTCTACACCAACTGCATGGGCTTTGACATGAAAACTGGTTTAAAAACGCTGAGCATTTCAAATATCTCCATGGCTTTGGGCGGGCTCTTGGCCACCTTTATTGCCAGCCTGTGGCTGTGATGGGTAGTTTACTTTAAGTAATGCCACTTCTTGTTACCGTAAATAATCCAAGCACTCTAAAGGAAACATTGGTACTGTTTTTCACGAATCCGCGGTGGGGATTTTCCCACCGCGGTTTTTCTTAAAGAAGTTGCTTAATTGCGGTTTTTTGTCACCCAAGGCCTTTTTCTGGGGATTTCTGGAGGGTTTCCCGATCTTTTATTGAATACAAAAGTATATTCCGTTTGCCGGTAAAATAAGGATGGTTCAGTATTAGTAAGTTTAGGATACATTGGTATTAAATTTCGGTAATTGACGCCGTTGATTGGTAAAAAAAGAGGATTAAGTCGATGAAAAGAGTCGCAAGAACTGTTCTGATGGCTGCGTTTAAAGAATTGCTGGCGGTGAAATCATTAGACAAGATTACGGTGAAGGAAATTTGCGAACAGTGTAATCTCCACCGGCAGACTTTTTACAACCATTTTGACAATATACTGGACCTCTTTAAAACTCTTTTTTATGAGGACTTGGCAAGGGCGGTCGGGCCCAACAAAACCCTTGGCACCTGGCAAAAAGGGTTTCTGGCCACGTTGAACTATTTGCGGAACAATGCCGCGATGATCATAAATGTCCTGCACTCCTCGTACTGGCCGGAGATTAGGGCATACTGTGGTACCCTTTCCAGTCGCTTGTTGGACAGGGTGATTGGCGAGTGCATGGAAGATCTGGGGGTCCAGTTGGAGGAGAATGACCGGCGCTTTATAGTCAATTTTTACCGGCGGGCCTTTAATGGGTTGATCATCGACTGGGCGAGGGAAGGGATGAAGGAAGAACCGGAGCTTGTGCTCAAAAAACTTTTAATCATGATTAGAGGAGGAATTACCCGTGCGATTACGGCTTTTCACGAAGAAAAGAACAAATAAGTTCATAGTATAAATAATCGAACTGATAACGGAGTTTTTCATCGAACTGGTTACAGAGCTGTTCGTTTAACCCCATGGCTCGACAGATTCAGATAAATGTCTATTGCCGTGCGTTGGGCAGAGATGTAATATAGATTTAACAGAATTAATTTTATAAATTGATACAAAAAGGAGGAGGTAGTTTGTTTACTTTTAACTATGCCGCAGGGGCAACGTTATTCAGCGTCTGGGGTGTCTGGCTTATTGTCTTTATCGCCCTTTTTGTTTTTAATGAAGTTTCACGGCGCTGGAAGTATGTTGGTCTTTTTAGCTTCACCGTACTGCCGGCTATCCTTTCGGTCCTTTGGTTTACCGTACTGAAAGACAAGACTTATACCGACTGGTTCCATTTGGCCAAGGTCTATTCCGCCACTGCCGGATGTCTTGGTTTTTGGTGCCTCCGGCATCTGCGCGGGAAAAACAAGGCAACCGGGGAAGAATGGCGGTTGGTGGAGAAAAAATGGGCTTTATGGTACCCACCGCTGATCCTGGCGATCAACATTCTGGAGGCGGTCGCCCGCGACCTTCAGATTGGGATCCAATATGCCGGCGGCGGGATGCTCGCTGACCAGGCGATGTATGTGGTCGGTGGTTCTTGGAATTACATGAATGCCATCGCCGGACTCCTGAACATTGTCACCATTACGGGATGGTACGGGATCTGTCTGCGCAAAGAGACCCCGCAAGACCGCAGTAAAGATATGCTCTGGCCTGATATGCTCTGGTTTTGGATCGTCGCCTATGATCTCTGGAACTTCGCTTATACTTATAACTGTCTACCGGGTCATGCCTGGTATTGCGGTTTTGCCTTGTTGCTGGCCCCGACGCTCTGCGCCTTTACGGTCGGAAAAGGAGCATGGCTCCAGCACCGCGCCCACACCCTGGCCATCTGGTGTATGTTTGCCCAGACCTTCCCGGCTTTTCTCGATGAAGGGGCCTTTGCCGTTGCTTCCACGTATAATACAACTGCCTTATTTATCACCAGTTTTGCTGCGTTAGTTGCCAATATAGCCGTATTTGTTTACATGATTTACAAGGTCGTCAAGACAAAGCGCAATCCTTATCTGGGCGAACTCTATACGGATCTGCGGGCATACCAGGAGATTAAAGCGCTTGCCGAAGAAAGCGGCGACCGCAAAGTATACCGGGAAACGCAGGTTCAAACTTTTGCTTAAAAAATGGCGAAAATTGGGATGGGTGTTTTTTCGGGAAAAGGGAACGTAAACAAATAACTACTCAGGTAAGAGACGGGGGAGCGTGAAGTTCTCCCGTCTTGTTATTACTAGTAAAATGATACTCTTGTTTTCGCTATAATTAATTACTATACTATAAAAGGATGGAGAGCGTTTTCGGATAATGGATGGATCTAAGTTGGCGATTTCGTGGGTTGACTAGTGAAAGAAAAGTAAATCCGAAAAAGAAAAAAGACAAGGAATTTTAAATGCCCGAAGGGTGTTGTTGTTTTGTGTATAAAGAACGCAAAGGAGAGCCTGTGGGGGTGGGGAGGTGAGCGCGGGATAATTAAAGAAAGGCCCAGGAACATCCCAAAGGATAAACGGCATGAATTCTAAACAAATCGAGAAAAAGACGTTCAATGCGATGTTCAAAGGTTTCGGCGGGATGAAAAACGCGCGGAAATATATCAAGGAAAAGAAACAAAAAACAATTGTAAAAAGAAAGAGGTAGGATGAATGAGTATTTTTGAAGTATTAATGCTGGTTTGTTTTGGTGCCGCGTGGCCTGCTTCGATCTACAAATCATGGACTTCCAAAAAAACAGCGGGTAAAAGCGTATTGTTTTTGTATGCGATCCTGATCGGGTATATCTCCGGGGTCTTGCACAAGCTCTTCTTTGCCTATGACGGTGTCATCTATCTTTACATTCTCAATGGGCTAATGGTCAGTACCGATATTATTTTGTACTATCGAAATGAGCGGTTACAGCGGAAAAAGTAAAACGCCAAATTTTCCCGCGCGCGGAGAGAGGGATTGGGTGGTCGGATGGTTGAATTTAGCGGTATACTGTTCGCATTGATTGTTGGCGTTTGTATCGGCAGTTTTTTAAATGTGGTTATCTACCGCCTTCCGCGTGGCGGGTCGCTTCTGTGGCCGCCGTCCACCTGTCCCGCTTGTCAGCACCGGCTAGCGGCCGGTGATCTGGTTCCGGTTCTCAGTTATATATGGTTGCGGGGAAAATGCCGTTATTGTCAGGGCCCAATTAATATTACTTATCCTGTCGTTGAACTGATTGCCGGTTTGACGACGGTGGCCTGGGCGCTACGTTTTGACAGTCAAGTTTCGGAACTTTGGCGGTTGATCGTGGCTTACACGATGATTGTTATTGCGGTCATTGACTTCAAGACACGTTTGATTCCGAATTGTCTGACTTACCCAATGATTTTGGGCGGTTTGGTTTACCAATGGGCCCAGAACGCGCTTGGATCGGCCCTCATCGGCGGCTTGGTCGGTGGCGGGCTCTTATTTTTGATCTGCCTTCTTTACCCGAAGGGAATGGGGATGGGCGATGTTAAGTTGTTGACCTTTTTAGGAATCTTCCTGGGTGTCGACGGTGTTCTGCGTACGCTTTTCTGGGGCAGTTTAAGCGGGGTTGTTCTTTTATTTCCTTTGGTGTGGAAGGGACGGATCGGTCGTCGACAGCCGGTTCCGTTTGCGCCGTTTTTAGCTGTTGGGGCTTATGTCGTTTTATTTTTCTAAACCCTGTTTTAACCGGCGGGGATTTGGATGGACTTCGCTTATCATCTTTTGTTACCCCGGAAGCAGCATGAGTGAAAGCTCCCCTTTTCGCAGGGGGGTTTTTCTTTAAGTCCTCTTTATGTTTTTCCGGACTTACTCTTTACCCTCTACCATAATCCCCACTTTTTATCCTCTTGCCCAGGCAACCAAGGCGCAGTCCATCGCGGAGTGGTAGTGATCTTACTTATCATCCATGCTTTTCACCTTTTCGCCCAGGGCTTTGGCCAACAGTTCGGCGGTGGCCAGATTGGTCGCCAGCGGCACATTGTGGACATCGCAAACGCGTAATAAAGCAGTGACGTCCGGTTCGTGGGGCTGGGCGGTTAACGGGTCGCGTAAGAAAATGACCATCTCAATTTCACCGGCCGAAACCATGGCCCCGATCTGCTGGTCGCCGCCAAAGGGCCCCGACTGCATGCGCTGGACGGGGATTTTACACTCCTGTTCAATCAGGCGGCCGGTCGTTCCGGTGGCGACCAGTTGGCACTGGGCAAAGATGTTTCTATACCGTTTTACAAAATCAATGATCTGGTGTTTCTTCTGGTCATGGGCAATCAAAGCGATTTTTTTCATGAACTGTCATCCTCCAGTCAGTTATTTTTCGGGTCTTTTTTGCTCCTGGAGTTTTAATTAAGGTTTCTTAGCTTACCCCGAAAAAACCTTCATGTTATCCAAAATATTTAGCCGGCGTAAGTGATTATGATTAAACTGATTTAAAGACTATTACCGAGGGAAAACTGTCTGGAGGAAACTTCAGGCAAGTTTTTTCGTTACAGGAAAAGGGGATTTTTTGTTAATGATAAAATCGAGATGTTCAGGATTTAGTTGCGAACAAGGGATTAATCAACTACTAGATGGAGGATTTAGATGATCAGGCAGTTGTTAAAAAGCGTCGGGGAGTATAAAAAAGCCTCGGTTCTGGCCCCGCTTTTCGTCACCGGCGAAGTGATCCTGGAGGTTTTAATCCCGTTTCTGGTCGCGGGACTGATCGACCGGGGGATTATGGGCGGACGGATGGACGTGATTCTGCAGTTGGGCGTGGCCTTAATTATTGCCGCCCTTTTTTCGCTGGCCTTCGGGGTGCTCTCCGGGATTTACGCCGCCCGCGCTTCCGCCGGGTTTGCGGCCAACCTGCGCAAAAGGTTATATTACGCCGTACAAGATTTTTCCTTTGCCAACATTGACCGTTTTTCCGCGGCCAGTTTGGTGACGCGTCTTACCACCGACGTCACGCATGTGCAGTATGCCTACCAGATGGTGATCCGCGTTGCGGTCCGGAGTCCGTTGATGCTCCTCTTCTCACTTTTTATGGCTTTTCAGGTCAACCCCCGGCTCTCCTTGGTCTTTCTTCTGGTGATCCCCTTTTTGGGCTTGGGGCTCTATTTGATCATCCGGTGGTCGCTGCCTGTCTTTAAACGGATCTTTCAGGCCTATGACCGGTTAAACCGGGTGGTCCAGGAGAATTTGCGGGGGATCCGGGTCGTGAAGGCGTTTGTCCGGGAAGAGCACGAAAAGGAGAAGTTTAACCGGGTGTCGGCCGCGATCTATTCCAACTTCATCAAAGCCGAAAAGATCCTGGCTTTAAACGCGCCGCTGATGCAGTTTTCGGTCTACGTCTGCCTGCTCTTTTTATCCTGGGTCGGGGCGCGGATGATTGTGGCGACCGCGATGACCACCGGGCAACTGGTCAGCCTCTTTTCCTACACCCTCCAGATCTTGATGAGCCTGATGATGCTCTCGATGGTCTTTGTCATGATTACCATCGCCCGGGCTTCGGTCGAGCGGATTGTCGAAGTCCTGAGTGAAGAGAGCGACCTTAAAAACCCGGACCATCCGGTCCTGGAAGTGAAAAACGGCGATATTCGTTTTGTGAATGTGGGTTTCAGTTACACCAACGACCCGGATAACTTGTGTCTGTCCGGGGTGAATTTGGAGATCAAGGCCGGGCAAACGGTCGGGATCATCGGGGGGACCGGCAGCGGGAAGACAACCTTAGTGCAATTGATTCCCCGCCTCTATGATGTGACGGCTGGAGCAGTGCTGGTCGGCGGGGTTGATGTCCGTGACTATGACCTCCGGGCCTTTCGCGAGCAGGTGGCGGTGGTGCTTCAGAAGAATGTGTTGTTCTCCGGCACCATCAAGGAGAATCTCCGCTGGGGAAACAAAAACGCGACCGACGAAGAGTTGGTTGCCGCCTGCCGGTTGGCGCAGGCCGATGCGTTTATCCGGTCTTTCCCCGACGGGTATGACACCCGTCTTGAGCAGGGCGGGGTCAATCTTTCCGGCGGGCAGCGGCAGCGGTTGTGTATTGCCCGGGCTTTACTGAAAAAACCGAAGATCCTGATCCTGGATGACTCCACCAGTGCGGTGGATATGAAGACCGAAGCCTTAATCCGGAAAGCCCTTCGGGAGCTGCTCCCGGGGACGACCAAGGTCATCATTGCGCAGCGGGTGGCTTCCGTCATGGACGCCGACCAGATTATCGTGATGGACCACGGGCGGGTGGTGGCGGTCGGGACCCATGATGAACTCTTGCAGACGAACCGGATCTACCAAGAGGTCTATACCTCACAGCGGCAAGGAAGGGGAGATGGCCATGATGTCGCCTAAACTGAGAAAACCGCCGTTGCAAAAGCCGCCCAAAGTACAGCGCCAAACGGTTAAACGGCTGCTGGCCTATATCACTGGAAAATACAAGTGGCATTTGGTCTTGGTCCTGGGCTGTCTAGTCTTAAGTTCGCTGGCCGGGGTGGCGGGCTCACTTTTCCTCCGGGTCTTAATCGACGACTATATCACCCCGCTGCTGGGGGTGACCGATCCGGATTTTGGCGGGTTATTGCAGGCGATCACGGCGATGGCCGGGGTCTTTCTGGTCGGAGTGGCGGCTACTTTTCTCTTCAACTGGATGATGGCCATCATTGCCCAGGGGGTTTTAAAGCAGATCCGGGACGAAATGTTTGCCCATCTTCAGTTCCTTCCGCTTAAATACTTTGACACCCATCTCCATGGCGATCTGATGAGCCGCTTTACCAACGACACCGACACCTTGCGCCAGATGATCGCCCAGAGTCTGCCCCAGTTTTTCCTGTCGGTGATTACGATCGTGACGGTCTTCGCGGCCATGGTGGCGACGAGTATTTCTTTAACCGGCGTGGTTGTTCTTTTTCTCATTCTGAATTTATACATCACCAAACGGATAGCGGCCAACAGCGGGAAATACTTCATGCGGCAACAGGAAGCCTTGGGGCGGACCAACGGCTATATCGAAGAGATGATCCACGGCCAGAAAGTGGTCAAAGTCTTTTGTTATGAGGAAGAAGCGAAAGCCGAATTCGATCGGCTCAACGAGGAACTGCGCCGGTACGGAACGGAGGCCAACAGCTATGCCAATATTCTGATGCCGGTGATGGGGAACCTTGGTCATCTTCAATATGTTTTTGTCGCCATCGTCGGGGGTGCCCTTGCGGTCTGGGGAAACGGCGGCATCACGTTGGGGGCAATCGCCAGTTTCCTGCAGTTAAGCCGGACTTTTAACCGCCCCATTGCCCATGTGGCGCAACAACTTAACGCCGTGGTCATGGCGTTGGCGGGAGCAGAACGCATCTTTGCCCTGCTGGACGAAGAGATCGAAGAGGATAAGGGTACGGTCACCCTGGTTAATGCCAAGTTCGTCGACGGGAAACTGGTGGAAACCCCGGAACGGACCGGGATCTGGGCGTGGAAACAGCCGCAGCCCGATGGGTCGGTTACTTACACGGAGCTGAAGGGGGACGTCCGGTTTTACGAGGTGGATTTCAGCTACGATGGCAAAAACCAGGTCTTGCACAAAATCTCGCTTTACGCGAAGCCCGGGCAGAAGGTGGCTTTGGTCGGGGCGACGGGGGCCGGGAAAACGACCATCGCCAATCTGCTCAGCCGGTTTTATGATGTAACGGCCGGGGAAATTCACTATGATGGGATTAACATTAATCAGATCAAGAAGCGGGATCTCCGCCGGTCCCTTGGGATTGTGCTGCAGGATACCCACCTTTTCACCGGAACGGTGCGGGAGAATATCCGTTATGGCCGTTTGGCGGCCACCGATGCGGAAGTTTACGCCGCGGCAAAACAGGCCAATGCCCACGGTTTTATTTCCATGCTCCCCCAGGGTTACGACACGGTCTTGGCGGGGGACGGCACTGAGCTTTCCCAGGGGCAAAAACAACTGCTGGCGATTGCCCGGGCCGAGGTGGCGGATGCTCCGGTGATGATCCTGGATGAGGCGACTTCGAGTATTGATACCCGAACGGAAGTGATTATTCATAAAGGGATGGATGCCTTAATGGAAGGACGGACGGTTTTCGTCATTGCCCACCGCCTTTCGACCATCAGGAACGCCGATGTCATACTGCTGTTGGAAGGCGGGCGGATCATCGAACGGGGAACCCATGAGGAGTTACTGGCGAAAAAAGGCCGCTATTACCAACTGTATACCGGTACCTTTGAACTGGAGTGAGCCGGGAGAGAGGCGTTAGTGAATCGCCCCATATTGTAATAGGTCCATTTTCACACTGAGGTTTACGACGGCCTCCCGGTAAGCCGTGCGCCAGTCCACCTGTTGCCAATAATCGGGATATTTGGCCCGAACCAGATCGCCGATCCCGATTGGGTCGCTGCCTATCTCTTGGGTATAACGGATAATCTCCAGACATGCCTTTTTTATTTGCCGGGCAAGACCCTCTTCGATCTGCTCTTGCGCGGGCGGTTGGTCCAGGCCGTCCCGGCGGTATTCGACTAGAGAGGCGGTGAAAGCCAAAGCGAGGTCGACGACCGGGCGATCATTTTCAATGGTAACCCGGATTTTGCGCCGGCTCTGGACATTGGTGAGGGAAAGGCCTTTTTTTATGGATTCAGCCTGTTGCGGCGCCACGGGGGCGAAAAATAATTCCGTCTTCTTGAACTGGCCCATCATGGCCAACAAGAAAGCGGTTTGCTGGGTGTCGATGGTGCCGACCAGCTTATCCCCGGCAAACAAGGCCGACCCCAGAACCCGGATCCCGTCGGTGTCTAGCCTAATGAGGGGGGTAATGGGGTCTAGACCCGGGGCGAAATAACGGATAAAAAAGTCATAGGTTTTAGTTTCTGGTGTGTATGCGGAGTTAATATTGTTCACCAGTAGTTGGTGGATGTAAAGCGACACCCGGGGCTTGTTGGGAAAGGTCTGTGCCTTTTCCAGCAATTCTTTCGGACTGCCGTCGACAATTACCACATAGGAGAGGGGGGGATTGAGCGGATCCCGTTCCAGAATCTCCATTATTTCTTGAATCCCTAACGTGGCCAGTTCTTTAGAGAAAAGAAGTTGTTGGATTTTCCCGCCGTCGATTACTTTGGAGGCGGTTGCTTCTCGTTTGTTTCTAGCTTCCCGCAGTAAATATGCTTCGGCGGTTATAATTTCATCCCGGTTTTTTTCTTTGGCGTCAATAGCTGGATAGCAACTGGTTAATAGTAGTTTGTTCTCTGGAGACAACTCAACCCCCAACTGTAACGTAAATCCCGTTTGCTCAACCAGCTTCTGGTCCCAACAACCGGAAAAAAGAAACAGACTGCCGATGACGGTAATGAAGACGATTAGACTTTTCCTCATTTCACTTTGACGCCCCTTTTATTAACCAAGGAATAGAGGTAGCAGAGGATCAAAAAACCGAAAACGCCGATGCCGGCCAGATTGACGGCCTTCGCCAGTTGGACGGCTTGAATGAGATCCCTGGGAAGACGGCTGAGCAAAATGGTCAGGGCGGTATACAAACCGTAGACCAGTTTTTGGTTTTTGCCGGGGGAATACCGCCGCAGACTGTCGTAGGTAGTGAAGAAATAGGAACGGAAAGTGCCTTCCAAAAGGGGAAACCATAAGAGGATAAAAAACAGATCAACCCGGCCGAAGTAAGGTGCCCGGTAAAACCGGGCCAGATTAAACAACGGGGCGGCCTGTGTTTTTACCAGGTTTTCGCCGAACACTCCTACGGTGACCAAAAAAATAATGACAATAAAGACCGTCGCGCCTAGATTGGCGGCAACCAACCATTTTCGGGCGTTTTGTTTATCACTGATGTAAGGGTAAAGGAAAATTGTTAGTTCAAACCCGATAAAAGCAAGTATGGCCGGAACGATGCTCTGTCCGAGGGTGGCTGGATCCGGGACGCGGACGGGCATTAAGAAAGTCCACCGGACTCTTTTAATTGTTAACACGCACAGTACCAAAATAAAGAAAAGAATGAAAAAAATAATCTGGGAGAAGCGAGCAACCGGTTTTAACCCGTGCCAACTGAGATAAGCGGTCGGGACAATGATCAAGAGCGCCAGAAAGAGATCGGGGGTCGATTCCAAGGTAAATAACTTAATGAACTCCGTAAAATAGCGAAAACCAATCACCATTAAAAAACTTAAGTAGAGGATTAAAATGTAGTTGATGATTTGCCCCGGGAATTTCCCGAATAAATACTGGTTGATTTCAAAGATGGATTGGCCGGAGTACCTTTGCAGCAGGGCTGTAATTATAACAGCGATTATGGTGCTCAGAATCCCGGCGCAAAGAATCGAAAGCCAACCGTTGCGTCCGATTTCATTAGCAAGATTGGATGGAAAACCGATTACCCCCAACCCGATCTGAGCTGATAAGATGAAAACTCCCAACTGTTTAGCGGTGATTTGATTTCGGTCTTCCATCAATGCGGCCCCTTTTTCCAATAATATTTTCCCATTTAAAGGGGATCAAAGGCTGAAAATAAGGCTGCCCCAAGGATTCCAAGGTAATCAGATGGGCAAAGGTCACTGAAGCTGTTACGATAAATCCGAGAACCCCGAAGAGCGCAGCGAAGAAGAGGGCGGTAAATTTGAAAAACCGGGTTGAGACGCCCAGATCATAAGGGGGCAGGCTTAAAGAAGCGATCAGGGTTACCATGCTAACGGCGACAGTCACCGCGCTGACCATTCCCGTAGAGATAGCCGCCACCCCTAGCAAGATGACGGATAAAATGCCGATGCCGGGGTCAAGGCTAGGCGCGAACCGGAAGGCGGATTCGTGGAGGAGTTCAATTATGATTTCAAGGAATAAGACCTCAATGATAGGCGGGAAAGGAACATGCGCCCGGGATTCGGCCAGCGGGATGAGATAATTAACCGGGATAATATGGAAGTGAAAAGAGATGATGGCAACGTAGAGAGCGGGAAGAAAAATAGCCAGCCCCATGGCCAAAAAACGCAGGAAACGGATAAAGGGGCGAAACAACCAATTGTAATTCAGGTCATCCGGTTTGGCGAAAAAGTCAAAGAAATTGACCGGTGCGCTCAGGGTTACGGGTGTGCCTTCGAGGAGAATAAGGAATTTTCCCTCCAGTAAATTGTTGATGGCATGATCCTGCTTTACGGTGGCTTGAAACTGCGGGAAGAGGGAACGCGGGAAATCTTTGATGAGGGTTTCCAGTTGGCCGGCGCCCACCAGTTTGTCCAGTTTTAACTCATTAATTTTCGTGATTAACCGTTCCAATAGTTGGGGCTGGGCTATTCCTTCCAGATAGGCGATGACAAGCTCTTTTGGGTTCAATTTACCGACGCTTAAGAATTTGAACTTAAGCCGGTCCGACCCCAGTTTGCTTCTGATTAGCGCCAGATTGGTCTGGAGATCCGCGCTGAACTCTCCATGGGGAACGGTATATATTGTTTGGGGCTCTTTTAACCCATCATTCGGCATGTTTTGCTTATCCATGAGCTACTCCGCCAATTCGTATTATCAGACTAGGTGTTTTCTATAACGATAGGTTTACCTTGCGAGGTGTCGGTTATACCTCAGCCAATAATTCAGGCAAATTAGCAGGCAAATTACGGGAACGCCAATCCCATGTGATTTGACTTTTTAGAGAGAAGAGGCGGGACGCAAGCGGACGGCGGCAGGAAAAAAGCGGGAAATAACTAATAGAATGGGTAATGGAAAAACAATCAGCCCCGTTTGCGAAGGGGAAAAGAACGGACGATTTTATCGCTGGAGGTAAAAACTTGTCCAGCAGCTTAAGGAGGCATTGCCATGGTGTTGACAACAGAAAATATATTGATGGCATTCGGATTGACCGTGATCGCCGGTTTATCAACCGGAATTGGAAGTATCCTTGCCTTCTACACCAAGCAGACGAATAAGAAGTTTTTATCGGCAACCCTGGGGTTTTCGGCCGGGGTGATGCTTTACGTTTCGATGATTGAGATCTTTGCGAAAGCCCGAACCTCCTTGGAGGCTGTTTATGGGACGACAACGGGTTTTCTCGTCACGACCATTGCCTTTTTCGGCGGCATCTTCTTGATTGCGCTGATCGATAAGTTAGTGCCGGACGTTGAAAACCCCCACGCCATGCGGGATGTGAACGAAATGGAGGTGTCGGAGGCGGGGGACCCCTCTTTGCTACGCATGGGCTTGTTTTCGGCGCTCGCCATTGCGATCCATAACTTCCCGGAAGGGCTGGCGACTTTTGTCAGTGCGCTGCAGGACCCGGCCTTAGGGATCAGCATTACCGTGGCCATTGCCTTGCATAACATCCCGGAGGGGATTGCCGTCTCGGTCCCGGTTTACTACGCCACCGAAAACAGGCGGACAGCCTTTCGCTATTCTTTCCTGTCGGGACTTTCGGAACCGTTAGGCGCGATTATCGGCTTCTTTCTTCTGTATAACTTCTTTACTCCGGCCATGTTTGGGCTGATCTTTGCGGGCGTTGCCGGGATTATGGTCTACATTTCTCTGGATGAGTTATTACCCACTGCGGAAAAGTACGGGGAGCACCACATCGCCATCTACGGTCTGATCCTGGGGATGATCGTCATGGCGGCCAGTTTGGTGATGTTTGCCTGAAAAGATACGGATGGTTTCCGGGGGCAAAAGGGGTAAATAAAAAAACTCGGGTCGTAGAAGCGACCCGGTTTTTTTATATTGTTATGCCAAGTTGCGCCTGCAGCTGTTTACCGGCGACGGTTCCATTGACACATTTAAGGAAAAACAGGGATCTTCATAAAATCTCCACAAAAACGTGATAAATTCTTCAATAAATAAATCAAATAAGTCCGGAAAGGGTGGTAATCCCTTGTTATCGCCCAAGATTCCTTGGCATCGCACAAAGGTTGCTTTAGCAACTGGCGGAGATAGGGGAGATTGAGGTGCTGAAACGGTTGAAAGAAGCCATCGATCGTTTTCTCGAAAAACTGGCGAACGAAAACGAAAAAGCTTTTCCCAAAGGACCACTGGATTGTTGTCAGTTGAACCGGCCGGAGAACGAGAAAAAACTAAAGTAACCAGGGCTGAGGGGACCGGAAATACTTCCGGGTCAATATAGGGGGATGAGGATGGGACAAAACTTGCTCCGTAAAGTATTACCAATTGAGGGGATGACTTGTACGAGCTGCGCGGCGCGGATCGAAAACGCCCTGCAAAAACTGGATGGGGTAGTGGAAGCCAAGGTCATTTATAGCAGCTCTAATGCTTATATTACCTATGATGCACATCATCTTGACCTCGGGACGATCATCGCCACCATTGAGCAACTGGGCTATATGGTTAAGCACGAACCCTCCTCCGGGGAAGCGACGGCGGCCAAAACGGTACCGCAGGAAGGGAAGGACAAGCTTACCGCCGGTCAGCTCTTGGGGATAGGGCTGATCCTTTTGGCGTTTTATGTTATGATCAAGAAGACCGTTGGTTTTAATTTTATTCCCGAGGTTAACCAGTCAATGGGCTACGGGCTGCTCTTGCTGACCGGGCTGGTGACTTCGCTGCACTGTATCGCCATGTGTGGCGGGCTTAACCTGTCACAGTGTGTTACCGCCCGGGGAGAGGACGGCCGGCAAAGCCAGTTTGAAAGGTTAAGGCCAAGCCTCTTATATAACGGCGGCAGGGTTCTTTCCTATACGGTCCTGGGCGGTTTGGTTGGCGCTCTTGGTTCCGTAATCAGCTTTTCCGGTCCGGCGAAGGGGATGGTCGCCATTATTGCCGGCGGCTTTATGGTGATCCTGGGGTTGAATATGCTGGACCTCTTTCCCTGGCTGCGGAAACTAAGCCCCCGGCTGCCGCGGCTTTTCGGAAAACAAATCGCTGGGCAGCCCGGAAAGTATGGCCCTTTATATGTGGGATTGCTCAATGGACTGATGCCCTGTGGACCTCTGCAGGCGATGCAACTTTACGCCTTAGGGACCGGAAGCTTTACGGCGGGAGCATTGTCGATGCTGGTTTTCAGTATCGGCACCGTGCCTTTAATGTTTAGTTTCGGGGCCGTCAGTTCCATGCTGAGCCGGAGGTTTACCCGGAAGATGATGCAAGGCAGCGCCCTTTTGATTGTAATGCTCGGGCTCGTGATGACCACCAGGGGACTGGCCTTGTCCGGGTTGGGGACCGGTTTTCCGGCGTCCGCTTCCGGAAATATTGCGCGTATTCAAGGCAATGTGCAGGTCGTCACCACCGAAATGGAACCGGGGAGATATGTACCAATCGTTGTCCAAAAGGGGATTCCGGTAAAATGGACCATCCGGGTGGAACCGGGTGACCTCAACGGGTGCAACAACCCCATCACCATCCCAAAATACGGGATCCAGAAAAGACTGACGGTTGGTGATAATCTCATCGAGTTCACGCCCGAGGAGGAAGGTACCATCATATATACCTGCTGGATGGGGATGATCCGCAGTACGATTAAAGTCGTGCCCGATCTGGCGGCGGTTTCGGAGGAGGAACTGAACGCGGTCACGAACGGCGGAGACCCGGGGGCGAACTGGCTCCCCGGGGGGAACGGCATTCCCACCGATAAAATCGGGGTCGGTGAAATTAAAGACGGGGTGCAGTATATAACCCTCTCTGTACAAGCGGACCGTTTATCCCCGGCGGTGCTCGTTCTGGAAAGAGGAGTTCCCACCAAATGGGTGATCAACGGGGAGACGCTGAGCGAGGAGAACAGCGGGTTGATCTTGCCGGAATACCGGGCGCTCCTGCAACTTAAAGAAGGTAAAAATGAGATCCAGTTTACTCCGGTCGCCGATTTTACTCTCCTCTTTTTAGACGGGACGCTCCAGGGGTATGTGAAGGTTGTGCCCAGTCTTGAGCGGATTAATCTGGAAGCGATCAAGAATGAAGTGGAAAACTACCAACCGGTAAGCATCGGATCCGGTGGCGGCGCCAGTTGTCACTAGGGAGCCGCCCACGCCGGCTTTTGCCCGCGGGCAATCAATTACACGATTGGCGAGTGACGAGGATCGAACGACGAAAGTCTTTTGAAGCAGTAGGCTTACAAAAGAACGGTTCGTGATATTAAAAAAAGTGAAAGGTCGGGATTGGCATGGTGAAAAAAACCTCCCTGAAAATAGCCGGCATGTCCTGCGCTTCCTGCGCGGCCAGGATCGAAAAGAACCTGAGCAAACTGGAGGGCGTCCGGCAGGCCAACGTCAATTTTGCCCTCGAACAGGCAACCATTGAATATGAAGAAGAGCTGGTGAACGTTGAAAAGTTTAAGGAAGTGATCAAAAACTTAGGTTACGATCTGGTCAATCCGGCGCCGGAAGGAAAGGTGACCCTCAAAATCACCGGCATGAGTTGTGCGGCTTGCGCGGCGCGGATTGAGAAAAAGCTAAACAGTCTTGCCGGCGTAACCAAAGCGGCGGTCAATTTCGCCACCGAGCAGGCGGTGGTGGAATACGATCCGGCGCAGGTCAAAGTCACCGACATGCTGCGGGCGGTGGAAACGCTTGGGTACCAGGCCGCGCGGGCGGAGGAAGTCAGCCGGGACCGGGAAAAGGAAGCGCGGGAGAAGGAGATCAGGCGCCTCAGGAAGGAACTGACCATCTCCGCCGTCCTCACTTCGCCGTTACTCCTGGCGATGGTCTTGAGTTTAGTCGGGATTGACGTGCCGTTTCTGCACAACGAATACTTCCAGTTCATCATCGCCACTCCTGTTCAATTTGGGCTCGGTTTCCGTTTTTACAAAAACGCCTATCATGCCCTCCGGGCGAAAAGCCCCAATATGGATGTGCTGATTGCCATGGGGACCTCGGCCGCCTATTTCTTTAGCATCTACAATGGTTTCTTTGCACCGGCGAGGCCGGGGATGATGATGAAAGAGCTCTATTTTGAAGCGGCCGCGGTGATCATCACTCTGATCCTGCTTGGCAAATACCTGGAAGCCGTCGCCAAGGGGAAAACCTCCGAAGCCATCAAAAAGCTCATGGGCTTGCAGGCGAAGACGGCGCGGGTGATCCGGAACGGGGAGGAAGTCGACCTGCCCATTGCCGAAGTGGAGGTCGGCGATATCATCGTGGTCCGGCCGGGGGAAAAAGTGCCGGTCGACGGGAAGATTATCGAGGGGCACTCGGCCATTGACGAGTCGATGTTAACCGGCGAAAGTCTCCCGGTGGAAAAGAGAGTCGGCGATCCGGTGGTCGGGGCGACGATCAATAAATTCGGTACTTTTAAGTTTGAAGCGACGAAAGTGGGGAAGGATACGGTCCTCGCCCAGATCATCAAGCTGGTGGAGGATGCGCAGGGGTCGAAGGCGCCGATCCAGAAGATTGCCGACCAGGTTTCCGGGGTCTTTGTTCCGGTCGTGATCGGAATTGCTGCGGTTACCTTTCTCCTTTGGTATCTGGTGGCTGGTGATCTGACGGCGGGGATCGTCAACGCCGTTTCCGTGCTGGTCATCGCCTGCCCTTGCGCCCTGGGGCTGGCCACTCCGACGGCGATCATGGTCGGCACCGGGAAAGGGGCGGAAAGCGGGATCCTGATCAAAGGCGGCGAACATCTGGAAATGGCCTACCAGATCAATACCGTGGTCTTTGATAAGACCGGGACGATCACCAAAGGCCAGCCCGAGGTGACGGATATCCTGCCCTTAGGGGGGCTTGCGGCGGACCAAATTCTGCGTTTGGCGGCGATTGCGGAGAAAAGTTCCGAGCATCCGTTGGGGGTTGCCATCTACGAGAAGGGGAAAAAAGAATACGGGAGTCTTCCCGACCCGGAACAGTTTACGGCCCTTCCCGGCCGCGGGGTCATGGCGGTGGTGGAGGGGAAAGAAATCTATCTCGGCACCAGGAAGCTCATGGTCGAGCAGGAGATTACCCTGGGCGCCAGCGAACAGGCCATCGCCAAACTGGAGGATGAAGGAAAAACCGCCATGCTGATGGCGGTGGACCGGAAGCTCGCCGCCATCATTGCGGTCGCCGACACCGTGAAGGAGAACGCCAAGGAAGCCATCGCCGAACTGCAGCGGATGGGGCTTGCGGTCTATATGATCACCGGCGACAACCGGCGTACCGCGGCCGCCATCGGCAAACAGGTCGGGATTGCCAATGTTCTGGCGGAAGTGCTGCCCGAGCACAAGGCGGAAGAAGTGGAGAAACTGAAGAAGCAAGGAAAAGTGGTTGCCATGGTGGGGGACGGCATCAATGACGCGCCCGCCCTCGCCACCGCCGACATCGGGATGGCGATCGGGACCGGCACGGACGTGGCGATGGAAGCCGCCGATATCACGCTGATGCGGGGGGATCTGCTGACCATTCCCGCCGCCATCCGCCTCTCCCGGCAGACCATGCGCAAAATCAAGGAGAATCTCTTCTGGGCTTTTATCTATAACACGCTTGGGATTCCCTTTGCCGCCCTGGGCCTGTTGAACCCGATCATTGCCGGCGGCGCCATGGCCTTCAGTTCGGTCTCGGTGGTGACCAACTCGCTCAGTCTCAAGCGGTTTAATCCCTATAAAAAATAGGGCATAGGCGCCACCGGTATTTCCTGTAAATTCCGGCGGCGCCTGCCTTTATGGTGTTCGAACCGTTGCGTACGCGCACGGTTTTTTTAACCGGGGATAGCTGGGTGTTGATTTTTTGTTTAGTTTTACCTCCCTCTATGATCTTCATTTTTCTCTTAAAATCTCACTTATTCACAATATTTCATTTATTAGAAATGAGTCCTTATGGGTAATATAAACAGACATTCAATTATTAGGAAGTGCATGTGTATGCCGGTCGCAACCATACATTTTCACAATATTGCGGCCGTTATGATCCACATGTCTCCCTGGCGGCAAACCTCCCATATCTCACAGGGTCAATGCCCCAAATTCC
>NZ_JAAKDE010000006.1 GCF_013664685.1 Capillibacterium thermochitinicola | reverse complement strand
CACCATTATATGGACTCAACTGGTAAAGCCGAGCGGGCAATTACCTTTTCTACCATACCAATATGGTAACTAATTTATACTTTTCCTAGATCACCGTCGAAATAAGTATAATGAAAAATCAACACCCATTCAGGGTGTTTCTTTTTTGGTAGTAAAGGCGGGAAAATTATCTTGGGTTAGTATAAGAATATTCTTTTATTTTTTACACCTGTATTCCCCGAAAATGCTATTTTTAATATTTGCCACTATAAGTCTTTCTAGGAGATCGTTCCATTATCTCTTTACTTTTGCTTTTTTATCTTCTTCCTACACTTTTTAATTTACAATGTAATTAAGGGCATAATCTTCGAAACAAAATAAACAATAAACATTATTTATATTAGAAATTTATTTATAAGGAATAACCAATAGATTCTAGCTTATAGTTAATTAATATAAATGTAATTTTAATTACAATACAAATAATAACATTAAATTACAGTTAAAAATCCGACATAGTTTCCTTGATAACAAATATTATTAAATTTTCGGCGACGGCAAAAAATTTAATTTTTTGTTATACATGCCAAAATATGCTATAATGATCAATCAAAGCATAAAGGATTCGTGTAGACGTTGTGGCCGGAAAACGCAAATATCTGGCATCCCTAACCGGGTTTTCGCTCGAAAGTACGAGGGATCTTATCAATATGGTTGAAATCAATGATTATACCCAGAATTGGAGTTTGCTTGAAAACAAGTTAGACAAGAAAAAGGAGTACGCTGATGGTACGAGAGATTCTTTTATTGGGAGACCCAAGGTTATATCAAGTAAGCTTGCCGGTTGAAAAGGAAGAAGTCGGCACGCTCAAAGAGGTTGTTCAAGATTTGCATGACATCCTGATGGATTTCCGGAAAAAGTATGGGGCCGGGCGGGCCATTGCCGCCCCGCAAATCGGGGTCTTTAAACGATTGATCTATATGTGTATCGATGAACCGGTGGTCTTTATCAACCCGACATTGTATTTTGAAGATAATGAAATGATGGAGGTTTTGGACGACTGCATGTCGTTCCCCGGCTTACTGGTCCGGGTCAAGCGGTACAAGCGCTGTACAATCCGGTTTAAGGACCTGGATTTTCGCGACCGGGAAATGAGACTGGAAGGGGATCTGTCCGAACTGTTACAGCATGAATATGACCATCTCGATGGCATCCTGGCGACAATGCGGGCCATCGATGAGAAAGCGTTTTTCTATAAGGAGCCTAAAATAGTGCTAAATGAGGAGTAGAGGGGGACGGCTTATGATAAAAAGGATCGTGCTGACAGATAACCAAAATATCCAGTTGGGCGAGGTTGAACAAAAAAATTTGGAATTAATCCTGGAATATGAAAGAAAGCAATCGGAAGCAGTTCTTCCGTGACAAGGGGTAAAGCGGTGCTGTCCCCAAGTAGCCGGATCGTGATGCATGGAGAACACAAGAAGCAGCAGAGTGAACAAGGAGTGACCGTCGTGTGCTTTTTGACTTTGCCCTGGGCCGGCAGGAGAGTTGTCCTGAAAACGCCAAAGTGCATCACCGGGAAGCGGTGCGCGGGGTTATCTTGCAAGAGGATAAGCTCCTTATGGTTTTGTTGAAGTCGGGCGATTACAAGTTTCCAGGCGGGGGGATTGATACCGGCGAAAGCCATGAAGAGGCTTTGCGCCGTGAAGTGAGGGAAGAGACCGGTTATCCGGACTGCGAAATACTGGAGAAAATCGGGGTCGTGGTCGAAAGAGAGGCCGATGCGTACGAAGAAGACGCGTTTTTTGAAATGAGATCCCATTATTACTTATGCCGGGTAAGTGGCCGGCCGGCTTTTCAAAAGCTTGATGCTTACGAAAAAGAGCTGGATTTTTGCCCGGTCTGGGTTCCCTTGGACCAGGCGCTCTGTGCTAACGAGGAAATTCTGCGGAAAGGAACGAAAGAACTAAACCCGTGGGTACAAAGGGAAACAATGGTTCTAAAAATCTTGAAAGAGCAAAAGAATCAGATCCTGTGATAAAAACGGTGGTCATAAATTGGAGCCGAGGGGTGATGTTGTGGAATATTTTGGTTTTTTAGCTTTCGTTTTAGTCTTATGCTATGTTGATCTACCGGGTAAAGTTAAGAAGTTAAAACGCGAGATCAAAAGTATAAAGAGAAACGATGGGTATACCAGGAAAGAGGTGTTTGGGATGTCCAAAATGTTGGAAGGCTTAAAAGGCCGTAATTGTATAATTTGGTTTGAAGAGTCCCCAATAAGCATAGGGAATAAGGTAAAATGCTACGTGGAAGATGTTGATGAAGAGTGGATTAAAATTTTAGTGACCAATAAGAAAGGGGAGAAAGAAACAAAGCTCGTCCGTGTGGACTGGGTATCTGAAGTTGAAATTGGCGAAAAATAGAAGAATAATTGAAAAGAGATATTGTAGGGAGTTTCAAGCCCGGGCAAAAAAGCCCGGGTTTTTGGTTTATTTGACGGGTTTTGCCGTATTGTGCTTCACGCACATTCTCTTATCACAGTGACAGGCTTTTACGCATACCTTAGAGGTTAGAGTTACGTTAAAGAGAAGGAGTGAAGCACTTTGTCAAAGCTGAAACGGTGTCTGGCTTGGCAGGATGCCCAGCTGCGGTTTCCCTTGCCGGGCTACGGCAGCAAGCCAAGGCAGACTGGCTACACCATGGTCCTTGACAAACGACTGGGCTTAAGCGAAACCCGTGACCTGTTGGAGCTGGCCAGTGCCTACATTGACAGCATTAAGCTGACCTTTGGCACCTCGGCCCTCTATCCCAAAGCGGTCCTCCGGGAGAAGATTAAACTGATCCGTTCTTACGGCGTGGACGTTTATCCCGGCGGGACCCTGTTTGAGATCGCGCTCTGGCAAGACCGGTTGGAACCGTTCTTCCAATGTGCGGCCGAACTTGGCTTTACCGGGATTGAAATTTCCGACGGGACGCTCACCATTAGCCCCAAAGACCGGCGGCGCGCGATCCAAAGGGCGAAAGCCCATGGTTTTAAGGTGGTCACGGAAGTCGGGAAGAAGATTGGCCCGCCACTCCCGGTCTTGCGGATGCAGCAGATGATCGCCGACGATTTGGAGGCGGGTGCCGATAAAGTGATTATTGAAGGACGGGAATCGGGGAAGGGTGTCGGTATTTTTGACGAAAACGGCAACATCAAAACGGCCGAGATGGAGGCTTTGGTGCACGACCTTCCTGATTTCGAACGGGTTCTGGTCTGGGAAGCCCCCCTCAAAAATCAGCAGGTTAGCTTAATCAAGCGCTTTGGGCCCAATGTCAATCTGGGCAACATTGCGCCGGAAGAGGTTCTGGCGCTGGCCGCGTTGCGCTGCGGGCTGCGCGGAGACACCTTCGGGTTTTGCCTGGAGGAGCAGGCGGCGGTTAGTTGTCGCGTCAGCGGAGAGGGGGGAGAGTAGTGGTGAGCTTTTGGCAAAGGATCTCTAAAGACTGGTGGGCGGTGATTTTGGGCACGCTCTTTTTGTTGTGCGTCAAAGCCGGTCTCATCACTACGTTGCCATGGTAAGCGCGGTGGTCAATAAGATCCTAAAGTACCTGCCCGGCATTGGCTTGATGCTGGTGGTGGGTTACGCCGGCAAAATCGTGGCCAATTTTGTCCCCCATAGCGAATACGTGCTTTTTGCCATCGCCATTGGGATGATTGTCCGTAATCTGTTTCCGTTGCCGTCGATTTTTGCGCCCGGCATTGCCACTTATGAACTGTGGATGAAGACGGGGATTGTTTTGCTCGGTTCGCGGCTGGTCCTCCAGGAGGTATTGGCCATCGGGGCCAGCGGGATTGTATTGGTGGTTATTGAGATTGCCGTCGCCATTGCCGCCGCGGCGTATTTGGGCCGGGTGTTCGGGTTAAATGAGAAACTGGCGAGTCTGCTCGGGATCGGGATCGGCGTCTGCGGGGTTTCGGCGATTATCAGCTCAACCAGCGCCATTGATGCGGAAGAGGAGGATGCCGCCTACGCGATTGCCATCATTTTGCTCTTTGGCGCCATCATGCTCTTTCTTTACCCGGCTTTAGGCACCCTGTTTGGGATGTCCGATCTGGCATACGGCTATTGGACGGGATTATCCATCGACAATACCGCGGAGGCGGTGGCCACCGGTTTTGCCTATTCGGAAGCGGCGGGGAACATCGCGACGGTGGTAAAACTGTCCCGCAACGCGCTCATGGGTGTAGTAGTCCTTCTCATGGCCCTTCATTACGCCCGCAAGGGGATTTCCGGGGAGGTTCAGAACAAAGCGGCCTTTCTCTGGAGCCGGCTGCCCAAGTTCCTTATTGGTTTTCTGAGCTTTTCCTTGCTGGCGACGGTCGGTTTCATCACGCCGGCCGAGGCCAAGATCTTCAATAACGCCAGCAAGTGGCTGTTTATGGTCACCTTTGCCGGGGTTGGCCTCTCGACCGATTTTAAACGGATGAAAGCAGGATTCAGGCCTTTTCTGGTGGGTTTCGGGGCGGAAACTATCGTTTCCGTTGTCACCCTGGCCCTGGTGTATTATGTGATTGGGGGGTAAACCGGAGCGCGAAGTGGCGTAACAGCGCCGGCGGCGGTCTGCTTGGTGCGGTCTGCCCGGTGCGGCCTGCACGGTTTTGTGCAGGCCGTTTTTATTTGCGAGATCGGCGATAAAATCAGGGAAAAGCAGGAAGTAACTTTTTTGTGGCGAATATATTGGCGGTGGGAGATTATTAGCAGGTTCTTCCAGATTAATGTCGAATGGCAGTTAGGTAGAGGGTGGTTTAACCAAAAGAAACTGGGGGTAAAAAAAGTGTTTGGTTTGTTACGTCACATAAACAAGCCGGAAAACCTGGATGAGATAACCAATATTCTTATATATTTCAATAACAACCGGCACACGATGACCGAAGCCGAGATGGAGTACAAGCAAAAGATGCTGGAAAAGATCAAAGGAATGGGCGAGGACAAAATCTACGATTTATTGCTGAAAGAACTGAATAATATTCCCTGAACTGATTGCTTTTAATCTTTCTTCTATCCCCGGCGGGTGAAAGGGACAAAACGGACCAACCCTTTGTTTTCCTCGATAAAGCGGTCGTTTTGTTTAATAATCCGCCAAAGAGTCTGGGTTTTGCCGGGCGCCCCGATGGGGAGGACCATCCGGCCCCCGTTGGCCAATTGCTTTTTGAGGGGGGGCGGGACTTCTTCGGCGGCGGCCGCGATTAAGATGGCGTCGAAGGGGCTTGCTTCTTCCCAGCCGAAATAGCCGTCGGCGACCCGAAAGCTTATATTATCGTATCCCAAGCGCGTAAGGATCTCTTGCGCGCTTTTTGCTAAAGGTTCGATGGTTTCAATGGTGTAGACCTGGGCGGCCAGTTCGGCGAGGACGGCCGTTTGGTAACCGGAACCCGTCCCGATCTCCAGGACCCGGTCGGTTGGTTTTAAGGATAATAATTCGGTCATCAGGCCGACAATATAAGGTTGGGAGATGGTCTGGCCGTATCCGATCGGGAGAGGGATGTTTTCGTAAGCATAGGACCGGTATTCCTCCGGCACAAACTGGTCGCGGGGGATTTTGCATAATACTGCTTTTACCCGTTGGTCAGTGAGTTCCAAATCCGCAAAGGGCATCGTGCTCACCTCCTGGTTAATCCTTACAAGAATATTATTATCACATTACAGTTGAAAATACAAACCGCGAAATGGACGATCACAAAGGAAGTGGTGGTTAATGTCATTTCTGATCGGGATAGATGTCGGCGGCACCAACACCAACGGCGTGTTACTCAAGGGGGCTCATGTTCTGGCAACGGTCAAGGCCCCCACGGACCACCATAACCTTCACACGGGAACGCGGGAAGTCCTGACCCGCCTCCTGCAGGCGCTTCCCCGTGAGGAGCAGGGGCCGGTTGAGCTCCACCTCAGTACAACCTTGGCCACCAATGCGATAGTGGAAGGGAAGGGGGCACCGACGGCGGTGCTGATTATTCCCGGGCCGGGCCTGCGGTGGGAGGATCTCCCGGTGCCCTTTAAACTTTATCCCTTGTCGGGCGCGATTGACCACCGCGGGCGCGAAACCGGGCCCCTGGACCGGGAGGAGGTGCGGGCGGCGGTCCGGGCGGCCAAGGCTGCCGGTTACCAAGCCCTGGCGGTGGTCGGGAAGTTTTCGCCCCGCAACTTCCAGCATGAGCTGGTGATCGAAGAACTGATCGCGGCGGAGTTCCCGGAATTGGCCCCGGTCACCCTGGGACACCGGTTATCGGGAAGGTTGAATTTCCCGCGGCGGATTACCACGGCGGCTTTGAACGCGAGTATTGCCGCGCTGCAGGCCGAGTTTGTCCGGATGGTCGAGGCGGTGAAAGACCAGTACCGGCTGGGGCAGGTGTATCTCTTAAAGGCGGACGGCGGAACCCTTGCCTTGCACGAGTCGGTCCACCGTTCGATCGAGACGATCCTGTCGGGACCGGCGGCGAGCCTGATGGGGACGAGGGCGTTGGCGGAGGAGCTGGAAGATGCGGTTGCCCTTGATATCGGCGGTACCACCACCGAAATTTCGGTCTTTGCGGGGGGCGAACCGCTGGCCGAACGGGAGGGGGCAGTCATCGCCGGGTATCCCACTTTGGTCCCGGCTTTTTTCTCCCGGTCCCTGGGCTTGGGCGGCGACAGCCAGGTTACGTTTGACGGAACCCGGGTGACCATCGGTCCCCAACGGATGGGCCCGCCGGTGGCCATGGGCGGACCCCACGTGACCCCTACCGATGCGGTGGTGGCTTTGGGGGGCGCGGTTTTGGGCGACGCGGAGCTGGCCTACGCGGCCTTGCAGGCGATGGGGGCGCCTTATGGGCTGGAGCCGCGCGTTTTAGCCGAGAAGATCGTTGACGCCTTTGCCCAAAAAGCGGCCGCCGCGATCGAGGAGGTTTACGCCGAGTTGAACAGCCGGCCGGTTTATACGATTTCGCAGGTGATGGCGGGCGCCAAGCTCAAGCCGAAGCGGTTGGTCGGGATGGGGGGACCGGCCGCCTATTTTATCCCGAAGATCGGGCAGGAACTGGGCCTACCTTATCAGGTCCTTCCCTATCACGAGGCGGCCAACGCGATTGGCGCGGCGGCCAGCCGCCCGACTTTCGCCATTACCCTGCGGGCGGATACGGCCCTGCAAAAGTTGGTGGTTCCCGAGTTGGACTACGAGGCGGCCATTAGCCAGCCCTTCACCTTTGATCTGGAAGCCGCCCGCCAGGAGGCAATCCGGCAGGCGGTGAACTACGCGCAGAAAATGGGGGCCGCCATTGAGGCTGAGGAGATAGAGATTACGGAAGAGGAAGTCTTTAATATGGTCCGCAACTTTTATACGGTGGGAAAAAATTTCAACCTGCGCGCGCAGGTCAAACCAAAAATCCGCCGGATTTTGTTTTGATCAATGAAAAGCGAGTGGTTGCGATGACGACAAAACCGAAATTGGGCTTGGTCTTCTTTCCGGCCTTTGACTGGGCGATTGCTCCCGATCACCCGGAGCGGGAAGAGCGGCTGCTTTACACCAGGGACCAGCTGCGGGAGGAAGGCCTGCTGGACCTTCCGGAGATTAAGGAGTTCCGGCCGCGGATCGCGACGCGGCAGGAGATCGAGCGGGCCCACATCTGTGTGCCGTCCGTGGGAAAAGTCTGTACGGAATCGCATTTGATTGCGGCGGGGGGGACGATCACCGCCGGGGATCTGGTGTTCAGCGGGAAAACGGAGCGGGCTTTCGCCTTACTCCGCCCGCCGGGCCACCATGCGCTGCGGATTGTCCACGGCTCCCGCGGGTTCTGCACGATTAACATTGAAGCGGTGATGATTGAACATTTGCGCAAATTGCGGAACGGCCGGCTCCGGGTGGCGATTGTTGATACCGATGCCCACCATGCCGACGGGACCCAGGATATCTACTATAACGACCCCGATGTGTTGCACATCAGTATCCACCAGGACGGGCGGACTTTGTACCCGGGCACCGGGTTTGTCACCGAACTGGGCGGGCCGGCCGCGTACGGTTTGACCCTGAACGTACCCCTGCCGCCGGGGAGCGGCGACGCCGAATTGCTCTACGTGGTGGAGCATCTGGTCTTGCCGGTCCTGCGCGACTTTAAGCCGGATTTGGTCATCAATGCGGCCGGACAGGACAACCATTTTACCGATCCGATTACCAATATGAAGGTGACGGCGCAGGGGTATGCCCGGCTGACGGAACTTTTGGCCCCCGACCTGGTGGTGCTGGAAGGAGGATATTCCATCGAAGGCGCCCTGCCCTACGTCAATGTCGGCATCATCCTGGCCTTGGCGGGGCTGGACTACACGGGCGTACGGGAACCGCAGCTGCCGCACGGGATCAAAAAGGCCGGGCGGGTGGACGAAGCGGTGGTGAAAAATGTCGCTTTCCTGCAGGAAATTTGGGCCAAACGGAAGGAGATTGATCTGGA
Organism: Capillibacterium thermochitinicola; assembly: GCF_013664685.1. Taxonomy (NCBI): domain Bacteria; kingdom Bacillati; phylum Bacillota; genus Capillibacterium; species Capillibacterium thermochitinicola. The sequence goes on along the minus strand of NZ_JAAKDE010000006.1, from coordinate 58,701 downwards.
GGAGGTCTTCGGCCGGGGAGACTATTTCCGGCGGCAACGCCGTCTTTATTACGATACCGATGATATTCACGAGTTTCAGGATGAGGAGATAAAGATCTGCTCCTCGTGCAGCGGTTACCGGAAGATCATTTCCTACGCCGAAGATTATCGCCGGAAACCGGTGCGCATTGCCGCGGTTTTGCTCCCTTGGCATGCTTGTGCCACCTGTCAGCAGGAGGCCGCGGCGGCCTTTGACCGGTTGACCGCCGAACCCGCCTGGGATTATGTTTATTTTCAAAACCCGGCCGCCGACGAAGCGCCCCTGGTGTCCAGGGCGGGCCGCCGGGCAAGATGAAAGCTGCCCGGGCGTGGGTCAAGGGCGGACCGGCTAGGCGTGCGCAAAAAATTCCGACGGCAGGTGACCGGATTGACGCTGCTAAATAAAATACAGTATGGGTTCCTCCCTGCGAGGTGGTGAAGTGAGCGTGGTGTGCAGTTCTTCCGCACCGCAACTCTATGTCCAAAAGCAGCGGATCAATGCTTTAGTCCACCGTGGGGAAAATACCGGTCAACTGGTGCTGACCTCGGAAACCTGTATCAATGCGGTCAAAATCGACCGGATCAAACCACGGCTGCTGGAGAAAAAGGCCCATGTCTTTAAAAATAAGGTGGTCGTCAGCGGGATAATCGAGAAGGAGATCTTTTTCGTCGATCCGGAAAACCGTGTGCGTTTTCGCGACGAAAAATTACCTTTTAGCCTGGCTGTTGACTTCCCGGGTTTGGAGTCCGACAGCCGCTTAGAGGTTCAAACCCATCTCCTTGATGCCAAAGTCCATTTCGTATTACATCCGGCCCGGTTCTGTTTGCCGGGTTTGCTCCGGCAGATCGTGGTCGCCCACCTTCTGGTGGTCGTGGCGGAAAAGCGTCAGCTCGAGGTTATTACCCATATTGACCTCTTTCCGCGGTGCTTTCGGCCCCGCCGCTTTTCCGGACAAAGAGTTGTGCTTAATAACAGAAAAATAAGTTATGATGAAAGACCGTTGGTTTAACCAGCGGTTTTTTTGTTTTGTGATGGTTTGTCCCGTTTTGTGATGGTTTGTCCTGTTTCTAGAACACATTTTTATCCGGTCGTCATTTAATGTGTCTTCTGAAGGGGGGCAATTCACGGGCGGGGTTCGTATGATGGGTATCATTGAAAAGGAGGTGGAGGCCTTTGAGTGTGGAGGAACAACACCGCTTTGAACTTACCGAGTTATTCGAGTTATTGGAAGAACTGAAGAAGCGGATCCTCAAGGCCGATTTGCCGCACGATTTTAAAGAAGTCCTCTTGGCGGACGTTGCCTTGGCCTTCAAATGTCTGGAGAAGAAAGATTTCCTTTGTGTCCTCAATGTTCTCGGTGTGATCTTCGATAAATTGGTGGCCTTTTTGTTGAAACGTCCTGATTTGTGCAATGTTATTATCCCGATCTTGGCTTTGATCAATAAAATCCAACAAATCTTGCTCCGGCTTCCGCTGCGGATTGTTGGCCCGACCGGTGCCACCGGCCCGACTGGCCCGACAGGCCCAACGGGGCCGACCGGCCCAACCGGACCAACTGGTCCTGGCGCGCCGACCACCTTTGCCTATATCTATAACGTCGGCGAGGTCCCCGATATACCCGTGGACGGGATCGTTCCTTTCAGCGACAACGGCCTGATTGTCGGGGGGATTGTCCACCCGCCGGGGTCCGGGGATATCGTCATCGAAGAAAGCGGCGTCTACGAGATCACCTTTATGGTGCAGGGGGACCGGGTGAACCAATTTGCGGTCTTCCTGGACGGCAACTTAGTACCCGGCGGCATTTATAGTGTAGGGGCCGCGAACATCCAAAATACCGGAACGGTTATTGTCGAGATTGAGGCACCGGTCATTCTTAATATCCGGAACCATACGTCGTTCGATTCGGTTGCCTTACAAACCCAAATCGGAGGAACCCAGGATCAAGTCAATGCCGCGCTTGTGATCCGTAGATTAAGCTAGGGCCGTTTTGGCGAAAACGACCGGTCCTGGACCACCTGGACCGGCGAAGGCGCCAAAACGCGAAAACAGGAAGAATTGTGCCTGTACGCAGGCACAATTCTTCCCCTTTAACTTTACTTTTGGACGAAAGACTTCTTTTTAGAAAGACGTGAGATCAAAAGACACTGGTTGTTATGCCTTTTGTTGATGCAGACAAATCCAGTTCAATTGGAGAACAAGCTGTCCTCTGATCGCTGGGATTGAAAGGAGTAGGAAAAATGAAAAAACTCCGGTTTCATCTTTTGGGCCTTGCCCACCTGCCGACGCATAAAAAGAATTCGGCCTGTGCTTATACCCAAAAAGTGATCAAGCTTGCCCGGATCTTGAAAAGCTATGGGCATCAGGTCTTTTTTTACGGGGTAGAAGGCTCCGAGCTGGAATGTGACGAGTTTATCCAGGTTTCCACCCAGGAGATTCTGGAGCAAACATACGGCAAATACGACCAAAGGAAAGAGTTCTACAAACACCACCCGCAGGATTTGGCCCATCTGACCTTTAATGCCAATGCCATTAAGGAGATCAATGCCCGCAAAGCGGAGCAGGATATCTTGCTTTGCCCGATGGGGAATTACCAGCAACCCATCGCCCAGGCGGTGAACCTGTTGACGGTGGAGCCGGGAATTGGCTATACCGGTGTTTTTTCCGCCTTCCGGGTTTTCGAGTCTTACGCCTGGATGCATTATGTTTACGGCCTTTTAAAACAGGATGACGGTGTTTGGTATGATGCGGTGATCCCCAATTGTTATGACGTGGCCGACTTTCCCTTTGAAGAACAAAAGGAGGATTATCTGCTCTATTTTGGCCGCATCATCTGGCGCAAAGGGGTACAAGTTGCCTCCGACGTGGCCAAGGCGACCGGCCACCAACTGTATGTGGTGGGGCAGGGCGCCCTGGATAATCCCCTGGAAGAGCTGGCGCTGGGCGGAGAAAAACACATCAAATATCTTCCGGCGGTCGGCCCGGAAGAACGTGCCCGGTTACTTGGCAAGGCCAAAGCTGTCCTTATGCCCACCTTTTATCTGGAGCCGTTCGGCGGGGTTAATGTGGAGGCGCAACTTTGCGGGACACCGGTGATCACCAGTGACTGGGGGGCGTTTCCGGAAACGGTCCTCCATGGGGTTACCGGGTACCGCTGCCGGGTTTTCGAGGAGTTTTGCTGGGCGGTCAAGAATATCCACCGGATCCGGCCGCACGACTGCCGGAAATGGGCGGTGGATAACTTCTCCCTGGAGCGGGTGGGGCGGATGTACGAGGAATACTTCCAACGGGTCCACCGGCTCTTTGGCCGTGGCTGGTACGAATCCAATGACGAACGGCGTGACCTGGAATGGCTTTGCCGGTATTATCCAGCGTCGGCCAGTGCGGATTTGAGTTGAGCCCAAAGCGGTTTCCAAAGGCGGGAAGCGCAAAGACGTACAGTGCAGGATCGGAGTTACAGAACATCAGGGATGTTCTTTTCCGGTCCTAATTTTTATAACAAATAGTGTTTTATCTGGCTGGATGGTGAAAAAGAGCACCTAAACCCATATGTCAAACGGTTGACATATGTTACAGGAAGGTACTATAATATTAACGGATCATTAGCAAAATGATCTAGGGTAACGGCCGTCCCTAAATCCAAAGGAGGTAAAAAGGATGAAAAAAGCGCGACTAATCCCGTTGGTATTCGGTTTTTGCATTTTGTGTTCTCCCGTGTTTTAGTTTTTATTGGTAAAAGTCTCAATCTGTCCTTCCTTTCTTATTCATGGCTTGCCAATCCGCAGAAAGCATTATGGGCTTTAGTGATCGTGAGTGTTTGGCAGTATTCGGGATATATGATGATCATTCATATTGCTGGCTTGGTGAATATTCCCAAAGAATTAATTGAGGCCGCCATCATCGACGGGGCCGGGGCCGGGCAGAGAATAAGGAGGATCATTCTTCCGTTGATGGTGCCTTCCTTTGTGGTTACGCTTTTTTTGACGCTGCAAAGAGGTTTTATGGTTTATGATGTGAACCTGGCCCTGACTGACGGGGGGCCGTTTCGAAGTACCGAGTTGATTTCGATGCACGTCTACAAGAAAGCTTTTTTGGCGCAGGAATATGGAATTGGACAGGCGCAAGCATTTTTCCTCTTTCTGATTGTTGCGGCGATTACCCTGGCCCAGGTTTATTTCAGTAAAAAGTGGGAGGTGGAGATGTGAAGGACTTGATGAGGCAATTTGCAGTTAAAGAGAGAAAAAGGAGAAACATTCTGCCTTTCCTTAGACATCTTTTGTTATATCTCCTTTTGGTCATCTATTTATTCCCCTTTTATTTGGTGGTGATCAACGCCTTTAAAGACCGAAGAGCGATCATCTCCAACCCGCTGGGCATCGGTAGTGCGGTGAAACTGATCAACTTTCACCAGGCCTTTATAAAAATGAATTATTGGCAAGGCTTTTGGAATTCCTTAGTTATCACCGCCTTAAGTGTGGTGCTCATTGCTTTCTTCTCTTCCATGACGGCTTATTATTTCCTGCGGTATAAAGGGAAGCTCAGCAAGTTCCTGTTCTTTCTGATGGTCGCCTCGATGCTGATTCCTTTTCAGGCCATTATGATCCCTTTGGTCCGGATTTATGGTTCAACTTTGAAATTGCTTGATAATAAATGGATCTTAATCTACATGTATCTGGGTTTTGGTTCCTCCCTTTCGGTCTTTGTTTACCATGGCTTTATGAAAAGCATCGCGGTGGAGTTGGAAGAGGCTGCCCTGGTTGATGGTTGTACGCCTGTTCAGACCTTTTTTAAAATCGTGTTTCCGCTTTTAAGGCCCACCACGATCACGTTGGTTGTGCTGAATGTCCTTTGGATTTGGAACGATTTTCTCCTTCCCTCTTTAGTCCTTATCTCAAGGACCAACCGGACCTTGCCGTTGTCAACCTTCTATTTTCACGGGACCTATACATCGGATTACGGTTTGTTAATGGCGGGTTTATTGTTGACGATCATTCCGGTGATTGCCTTTTTTATTCTGATGCAAAAACACGTGATCAGCGGCATACTGCAGGGGGCAATCAAATAATCGGTCAAGGGAAAAGCCGATGGGGCCGGGCGGGCGGTGAACGGTTGCGGATGGGACACGGCAATGTGATATAATTTATAAAGTTTGGGAAAATAACGGTTGAATCATTATTGCTAACCAATGAGTTGTGGGTTTTACCCCAAAGGGAGTGAAAAGATGCCGACAATTAAAGATGTAGCGGAGAAAGCAGGAGTTACTGTTACTACTGTTTCACGGGTCCTCAACAACCGGGGCTATATTAGTGAAGCCACGCGCAAAAAAGTATATAAAGCAATGGAAGAATTGAACTATCAACCGAATGAACTCGCCCGTTCCTTGTTTCGCGGGAAATCCCAGTTACTTGGGTTAATCATCCCGACGGTCGCCCACCCGTTTTTTGCGGAATTAGCCGCATCCATCGAAGCATATGCCCACGCCAAAGGCTATAAAGTCCTTCTCTGCAATTCTCAACTGAACCGGGAAAAAGAGAAGGAATATATTGAGATGCTGAAAAGGCACCAAGTCGCCGGAATTATCATGGCCAGTCATACGATGGAAGTTGATGAATTTGCCAAGGTAAAATTGCCGCTTGTTACTTTTGACCGCAGGATTGGTGCGAATATTCCCTATGTGTCTTCGGATAACTATCAAGGCGGCCAACTGGCCACCAATTTGTTGATTGATAAGGGATGCCGAAAGATTGCCCATGTCTGTGGTAATCTTAGCCTTAATATGCTGGCGAATAAACGAAATGAAGCTTTTGTGGACACGGCGCGGGAACGCGGGGTTGAATATTACACGATTCAAACGGAGATTAATGTTTTCGAGACCAAGCAGTATGAACTTTTAATAAGAGATTTATTTAATGAACATCCAGATTTGGATGGGATTTTTGCCAATAGTGATCTGATGGCGGTCAGTGCGATTAAAGTCTGCTCCCTCCTAAAAAAGCGAATACCGCATGATGTACGGATTGTGGGTTATGATGATACGAATATTGCTTCTTTAGTCTTACCGCAAATTACCTCGATCCGACAGCCGATTGAGCAGATGAGTGCCTTGGCCATCGATCTCTTGATCCGGCAGATGAACAAGGAACAGATTTCAGTCGATAATATTCTTCCGGTAATTTTACATGAAAGAGAAACAACATGATGGGTTGTCGCCTGCTGATCACAATTAAGACATCCAGATAGGAGTAGATTGTTTTGACGTTCAAAAACGAGATCGTACTTATTACTTATCCTGATAGCATGGGGAGAAACCTCAAAGAGTTAAGGGAGATCTTAATCAAATACTGCCAGGGTGTTGTGGGGGGTGTTCATCTGCTGCCTTTTTTTCCATCCTCCGCGGACCGCGGCTTTGCCCCTCTTACCTATGAGGAAGTAGATCCGAAGTTTGGGACCTGGGATGATATTCAAGCGTTAGGTGCCCATTTTTACCTGATTTTTGATTTTATGATCAATCATCTTTCCCGCCAATCAGTTTTTTTCCAGGATTTCAAAAGGAAGAAAGATCAGTCGGAATACGCCGAATTATTCATCAGGTACAAGGATTTTTGGCCCGGGGGTGAACCCAGTCCAGAAGAGGTTGACTTGATTTATAAAAGGAAGCCCAGAGCACCATATACGACGGTGCGGTTTCACGATGGGACGGAAGAGAAAATCTGGTGTACCTTTACGGATGAGCAAATTGATATAAATGTCAATACCGCGGTCGGCAAGAAATTTATCCGTGATTCCCTGCGTTTTCTGGTGGAGAAGGGTGCCGCCGTGATTCGGCTTGATGCTTTTGCTTATACAACGAAAAAAGTGGGGACCAACTGTTTTTTTGTGGAACCGGAAGTTTGGGCTTTATTAACGGAAGTCGAGGCTCTGCTCAAACCTCACGGAGTTGCGCTTTTACCGGAAATCCATGAGCATTACTCGATTCAATTGAAATTAGCGGAGAAAGGATACTGGGTCTATGATTTTGCCCTGCCCATGTTGTTACTGCATGCGCTCTACTTCGGAACCAACAAAAGACTGATCAATTGGTTAAAAATCTGCCCGCGCCAACAGTTTACGACGCTGGATACTCACGATGGGATCGGGGTGGTGGATGTCAGGGATCTGTTGAGCGAAGAAGAGATCGAACAGACCCAAAATTATCTTTACGCCAACGGAGCCAACGTCAAAAGGATCTATAGTTCTACCGTCTATAATAACCTGGATATTTACCAGATTAATTGTACTTATTATTCGGCTTTGGGCAACAATGATCAGGCTTATTTACTTGCGCGGGCCATTCAGTTTTTCACGCCCGGGATTCCGCAAGTCTATTATGTCGGTTTACTCGCCGGGGAAAATGATATTGAACTGCTGGAAAAGACCAAAGTGGGGAGAGACATTAACCGGCATAACTATACCAAGGAGGAGGTTGAAGCGAATTTAGCCCGCCCGGTGGTCCAAAAGCTCTTCGCCTTAATGCGGTTTCGCAATACCTATCCCGCCTTTCAAGGCGATTTTCGTTGCGAGCCGATCGGTGAAGAAGCGTTGGCGCTTACCTGGCAAAAGGACGAGTATAAAACGACATTAACGGCTAATCTGAAAACCCATGAGTTCCGGATCGTTTATTTTGATCCGCAACAGGGGCGGGATTGTCCAGTTTCTTTGGGCAGCGGTTAAAACAATGATGCGGCCTAATAATTCCGGATGATCAACTCGTTAATGGCACCCCGTTTCCGGGCGTCGCGGTTGATGGAACGGTTGGCGGGGACCCGCTCGATCTGATAACCCTGGTAGAGAGTTTCAAAGAAATGGTCGGTGGCGTCTTCGTTCTTTGGATCGGAGTTGCTGAGCATCAGGAATGCTCCTTTCCGGTCCATTTCTTTATAAAAGGCGGCTAGTCTTTGCTGGTCCCGGTCGGAAAAGCCGTGGCGGGAATAGGCGGTGAAGCTCGCGGTGGCGGTTAACGGGCGGTAGGGCGGGTCAAGGTAGACAAAACTGCCTTTGGTCACAAACTCACCGGCCTTTTCAAAGTCCCCGCAGATCAGGTGGGTGTCCTGTAAAGCATAGTGGATCGCCATCAAATTCTCCGGCTCGTAGAAGCGGGGGTTTTTATAACGCCCGTACGGCACGTTAAACTCACCCTTTTGGTTCAGGCGGTATAACCCGTTATAACAGGTTTTGTTTAAGAAAATGAGCAGGCAAGCCCGTTCAATCCAAGCCCGGTTGAAAACTTGCCGGTCCAACGCCTGGCGCTGCCGGTTGAAGCGGGCCCGGATTTCGTAGTAGAAGGCTCTCCGTTCGTCCGCGCTCTTTTGCCCGAAGGCAACGGCGATTTCTCCCAATTGCGCGATCAGGTCGCGCGGCCGCTCTTGCAACACTTTGTAGCAGAGGATCAAATCGGGGTTGATGTCAAACAAATAGGCCTCGCCGATCCGGTAATGGGATTTTAAATAAAAAAACATCGCCCCGCCGCCGACGAAAGGTTCGAGATAGCGGGGGATCGCTTTGGATTCCTTGATTGGTTCCGGTAAGCGGGCGGCCAAGGCCTTCAGTAATTGGCCTTTGCCGCCGGCCCATTTCAGAAAGGGACGCATCCGTATTCAGCTCCACTGGCTTTTTATGGGTAAAATTTTATGCGTTTGTCTTGGGACAAGCCAACCTTTGCACAGCTTCCTTGGTGTCGATATTCCAGATCACAATCGCCTCTTCGTCAACGACGGCAATGGTCGGCGCCTGCGGTTCGTTTTTCGGCAGGGCGGGGCTGCCGGGGTTTAAGTAAACCACGCCGTTTTCTTGTTTGACCGACGGGAGGTGCGTATGGCCGGAGATGATCAGATTATAAAAGTTTTTTGTTTTGGCGGGGAGCCGGTCACGGTGGCCGTGGTGGACCAGGATCCGCCAGCGCGGGGTGATAAGATGGGCATAGGGCGCTTCGATGGGGTGGTCGAGGATCATCTGGTCAACTTCGGCGTCGCAATTTCCCCGCACGAAAACAATGGGCTTCTCCAGCGTGTTGAACAGCGTACATAATTCATTTGGCTTATATTCGTCGGGGAGCGGGTTCCGCGGTCCGTGGTAGAGGAGATCACCGCAGTGGATAATCAGGTCGGTCTGGTGTAAAAATTGGTCGTAGGCTTTCCGCCAGGCGCTGACCGAACCGTGGGTGTCGCTGATAACGCCAATGCGCATGTAAATCACTCCTTTTATATTTTAGGTTCTCTGTTGAAGCCCGGCTTTCCTTTACCGATGGTTACAGGGGTGTTGAATTTTATCAGTTGTTTACCCGACCATTGGTTGCTTGCGCTACCAAGCAGAAAAAAGTGTCTCTTATTTTGGTGTAAAGGATTAGTGTGCTTTAGTTTTTCTTGACAGTGAGAACCTTATTAAACGTAAGCGATTAGTAATGAGGGGCGAAGGTTGACAAATTGTGGTTGATGCCGGAAAATAAAGGGGAATTCAAGTTTGTCCAAGTTAGGGATTGAAGAGAAAGGAAGGATCGGCGATGACCAAAACGATTAACCGGGAAGCGGCCTTAGCGTTGTATAAAAAGTATAACCAGGACGAAAGTCTTTTCCGGCATGCCCTGGCGGTGGAAGCGGTGATGCGCCATTTTGCCGCTCTTTTTGGAGAAGACGAGGAGAAATGGGGGATTATCGGCTTAATCCACGACCTGGATTACGAACGTTATCCCGACCAGCACTGTATCAAAGTGAGAGAAATCCTGACCGGCGAAGGCTGGCCGGAGGAATACATCCGCGCCGTGCAGAGCCATGGGTGGGGGATCTGCTCCGATGTGGAACCGGTGGAACGGATGGAGAACGTGCTTTACACCATTGACGAACTAACCGGTCTGATTACCGCTGCGGCTTTGGTCCGGCCGAGTAAGAGTGTTTTGGATTTGGAAGTAAAGTCGGTCAAGAAAAAGTGGAAAGACAAGGCCTTTGCGGCGGGGGTTAACCGCGAAGTCATCGAAAAGGGAGCCGCGCGGCTGGGAATGGCGTTGGATGAGGTGATTAAAGAGACCATAGCCGGCATGCGGAAGGTGGCGGCGGAGATTGGCCTCCAGGGTAATTTGTGATCGCCGGGTCGGCTTAAACCTACCAATCAACAGAGGATTTAGAAAATAAGGATTGGAATAAAGAGAACCTTGGTCGACACCAAGGTTCTCTTTATCCCGACGGGTAAGTATGATTTTCCATTTACCGGCGGCGGCAGGTGCGATTTTCGTCTTTGCCGCCGTTAGAATTAGAGGATATTATTCTGATTCTGTACTGAGCTGCACAATGTCTCGGATGAGCGGGTTGAGCATAACCTGGGTGAAGAAATTGATGGAAACATCTTCCGCGATCGTGGCCCACTCGTCGGCGGAGATTTGGCCGACGTTGACCGTTGTTGCAGGGAGAAGCTCAGGGAAGGCCGGTTTTTGCCCTGGATTAATCAGGCTTTGTTCGACCATGATCGTCGACCGGGAGACTTCGCCTGTGTTCGGGTCGGTAATGTCCATAGTTTGCTCGGCGACCATGCTCCGCCATAAACCCTTCCGGTCGAGATAAATTTTACCGTCCATTTTGGTAAAGGAGGTTGGAGGAGTGGCCGTTTCGATTTGGACGATTGCCGCCGTCATCCGGGCGAGCAAATGATCGATTTTCAGATCAAGATTGTCCCGGAAGGCGATGATTTGTTCTTCGGTAATTGGCCAGGTAGCCAAGTCGCCGTTGTTCTTGGCAATGGTGATGAACTGGGTGATTTTGTCTTTGACCAAAGTCCGGACCGCAGGATTGCCCAAAATACCTTGTAACATGCGATTCATTTCTTCAAACGCAAAATCGTCCTGATCCATCTGCAGAATCAGTTCTTTACAAGGAACGATTTTTTCCTGGCCGTTCTCCATGACGGATAGTTTTACCTGCTTGTCACCGGCGGTGATTTTGTCCCGGTAATATTCGGTGTAGAAATCATAAACCGCCAGTTCCACCTGTTCCCAGGTTTTCTCGTCGGTCTCAAGCAGTAAGGGGAAATAATCGGTAATTTGGACCTGGAAGCCAAAGTACTTATGGATTAGTTGCTGTAGATCGTTCCAATTAATATAAAAAGTTTTTGGCCCCAAGAAGACCGATTGGGCGGTTATTTTCTCCAGATCGCAGTAAAAAGTCAGATTTCCGCAGTTTCCTCCTTTGTAGAGGAGGTTAAGATCAAAGAGGAAACGGCGGTCTACTTTGTCCAACTTTGTGGTGATTTCAAAGGTAACTTGGTTGAAGATCTCATAAAACTTTTGGTATTCCGGATTGTCCGACTGGATACGCACTGCCGCTTTGGTCACAAATTCCTGGTAGTCCAGGTCGTTTACCAATTTTAAGGCCGCGATGAAATGTTCGTGGGGGGCTTTGGGGACACAACCGGTCAAGGAGGTGACCAGCAGAAGACCGATCATAACGGCGAGGGCAAATTTGATCGCCAATCCCTTTTTTCCCGTCGTGTTTTCGGGACTAACCCAATGAGGTTTGTTCAATCGAATCTCTCCTTAAAGGTTTTTTTACTGGGCCGGAAATTCGAATCAAGCTCCGTGAACTTTATTTCGTTATTTATCCTTCTTTTCCTTTATTTGTTATGTAGCAAATTTTTTATGCCTCTGCATCTTGAGGCCGGTACATCTTGACGCCTGATAAAGTTGACAAAAAACTAAACACAAAATGTTCTTGACAAATGGCCACAACCATGCTAATATGAGAAATGCAAGGCATTCCTCGATAGCTCAACGGTAGAGCACCCGGCTGTTAACCGGGCGGTTGTTGGTTCGAATCCAACTCGGGGAGCCATTTTTTTAGGAATTTTGCTGAAAAAAGCAGGAAAAAATTGTTTGACTTCGCCTGCTTGATCAGCTATAATAAAAAACAGTAAAAAAATAAATAAAATCGTTTATGACATTAGCGAAACGATGACTCTCAGGCTTTAAATGGTCACTTGGCCTGGGATGAGTGAGTAGTGAAACCGGCGCTAAGGGTGTATTTCCCTGTAGGCCGGTTTTTTGTTTTTCTAATTTTATTAATCTTTTGTGATAATACGAGGAGGGTTTTGCATGCGGAAAGAAATGAAATTAATCTTGCCAATCGTTTTGTTAGTAATAGTACTGGGGACAAGCTTTGCGGTCGAGAAAACCCACGATATTATTGTGACCATCCCTGAGATTGCGGAGCTCGAGTTGTCGGAGGACAGCATTGACCTGGGCAACTTTTTAGTAGGGAATGTGCTTCAGAACCGGATCGTGTCCGCCACACCCTTAAAGGTAACATACCGTTGTAACCACATGGATGGTTGGGCGTTAAAGGTTTCGGCGACCGCCTTCCAAAACGCCATCGATCCCAGTATCACGATTCCCGTTAACTACCTCTATTTCGGCACGGCGCCGGACAAAACCGACACCCAAATGTCCGAAACGGATATCGTCGTCGCGACTGGGTTGGAACCGGTTAACACCACCACCGAGATTTATTATGCCATGGACTTTCCGGAAAACGCCTATGCGGGCGAATACAGCACCACGGTTACATATACACTGGTTACGTTATAACCGATTGCGAAGTAGGTGTAAACATCAAAACGATGAAACCGAACTTCCTGAAATGGCGAAGTCTTCTTATGCTCACCTTGATGGTGGGCTTTTTATCCTTGACGGGGGTAGCGAACAGTATCACTGTGACACCGCCACGCTTGGCGTTTACGGCGGAGAGCGGTGGCTATTTTGAAGGCCAGATCGAGGTCTACGGGGCTTCCGATAAAGAGATCAGGGTGAAGACCTACTTTATGGATTGGGATTTTGACCAGGAGGGGACCGTCCAGTTTTACGCCGAGCCTAACCGGGTGGAAAGGTCCGCCACCGCGTGGCTGCGGATTGAACCCAGTGAATTTGTGTTGCCCGCGGGCGGTAAAAAAATGGTGACGATCAGCGGACAAGTGCCGGCCGGGACGGCGCCCGGCGATTATTGGAGCATGTTTTTTGTGGAGTTTCTCCCGTATTCGGTGGTGCAAACAAGCGGAATGCGCATGAGTGGCCGGGTGGGCGGCAGCATCACCATTACCGTTCCCGGGCCGGTTACCGTCAAAGGGCGGATTGATGACTTTACTATTGAAAGCAGGCATATAAACGGCCGGCCGGGAATCGCCGCGACGGTTCTCTTTGTTAATGAAGGTGATTCCGTTCTGGAACCCACGGGACGGATTGAAATCAAGGATCTCCAAAACAAACGGGTCGGGCTGGTGACGATCCCGCCCAGTAAAGTCCTGCCCCAGAGTAGCCGCCAGATCCGTATCCAAGAGGAGCTGCGGCTCAAGCCGGGTAGCTACGTGGCGATTGCCGTTGTGGATTATGGCGGTTCCAAGTTGGCCGGCTACCAAAAGGTCTTTACGGTGCAATGAAGAGGTTTATGACAAGGCATGCCGGGGTAGTCAGCCTGCCGGCCGCGGCAGGGGCCGAAAAAAGAAAAAGGAGGGAAAGTATGCGTATGGGACGGTGGCGACTGGTCGGTATCCTTCTTCTTCCCGCTTTTTTCTTGTTGGCCGAACCGCTCAGAACGGCCGATTGCGTTCTTGAATTTGTCATTCCCGAACGGACCGAGATCGCCTTGTCGGTGCCGGTGGTGGATTTGGGAGAACCACGCCGTGAGAATGGACGCCTTTATTACGAACGGATCAATGCGGTCCAGGTTGATTACCGTTGTAATATCCAGACCGATTGGGAGGTACGGATTTCGGCGGAAGATTTCCGGGACGGGACCCGGACCATCCCCATCACCCGGCTGCAGTGGCGGACGGAGGACGGGATCTACCGGGATATGCCCGCCAGTGGCAGTTATCTGGTGTTGGCCCGGAAAAGGGATCACCAGCCGCGCGCTGGGGTAAAGCATAGTAAGAAAATCTCCTACCGTCTGGAATTAAGGGGTGACGAATGGGGAGGAACCTACTCCGCCCCCATAACCTACACCTTATTCGTACCATAGGAGGTGAGCGTAATGGGTAAAGGCAGGGTTTGCCTGCTGCTACTGGGGTTGCTCCTGACGGTGGCATTGGTGCCCGTGCAAGTCCAGGGGATCGATTGGGAGAATGGAGCGATTCTTGCCCTCGGTAATACTGTAGCCAACCTGGGGGAGTTGAAGACCGATCCCTTTGACCCGACCCTCGAGTATTTTGAGGCGGAAAACGCCATCTCCTTTACGGTTTTGGTGCTCCTTAACGAATGGCAATTACTGCTTTCCGGGGAGGATTTTGTCGCCGGGGCGGAGCGGATACCGTTGGCGCAGATGGAGTGGAAATTGCGGAACGGTACTTACCGGCGGATGCCGGCCGCGGGAAGCAACCAGGAATTGATGCGGATTTCCGGTTTTTTACGGGTGATCAGCGATAGTTTATCCTTCCGTCTGGTGCTCAAAGGGGACGAAAGTCCTGGTCACTACAGTAGTACGTTAACCTTGACCTTAGTTAACCTATAAAGGATTGCCATTTGTAGCAAAATATTGTATAATTAAAGTAAAGTTGAATACATAAGCGGATTTTACGATAAAGGCAAACCCGTCGAAAGACGGGGGCGCAAAGCCACGGGTCTAAAGTGGTAACCACTATGATCGCCGGGCCGCCGAAAAAAATCCCTTTTTGTTTTCTTGGCGTCCCTGCGTCTGTGGAGAGGGAGGATGAGGACGTGGTGAAACGTTCCTTACTGTATCCGCAGTTTGCCGGGATTTTATTTTTACTGCTACTAATGGTCTCCCAAGTTTACGCGGCCGATCAACCGGCGCACCATAAGGTCAGGGTCGAGATTCCGGAGATTCTGAAGATGGAGATGGGTTCCGGGGAGATCGCTTTTGATCTGGCCCGTTCGAAACCGGAAGAGCCTTTCCCCGCGGCCGGTTATCCCGTCTACTATACGCCGATTACCACGGACCAGTACATACCGGTACGGGTTTACTCCAACGGCGGGAAGGAATGGCGGCTGCTCATTAGTGGGGTGACCGAACAGGGTCTGAAGGAAGGGGCCATTGAGTGGTCGCTGGATGGCGTCAACTGGCTACCGCTGCGGACGACCGGGCAGGTCCTCACCACCGGCGGCTACACCAACGGCTGGCTGGAGCTGAAGGTTTATTTCCGCCTTGTGCTGCGGGGTTTCGAAGACGTCAGACCCGGCCAGTATAAAGTGCAGGTCAATTACCAGTTGTCTTCGGTATAGGTTTCATAAAACTCCAGCGGTAAGCCTTCGTCATGGAAGAACTCAATCTCTTTTGGCACCGGACGGAGCGGAATCGAGAGAAGAAGCGGCGAAGCAGCGGTAACTTCAAAAGTGATTGGTTGCGGTTGTTCATAAGCCTCTGCTAAAGCGGGGGTTTTAAATACCACCTCCAAGCGGTACTCACCTGGAAGGAGAGTGAGGAAAAAGGCGCCATCCTGATCGGCGCTTTTTTCTATGACCAAGTTGTTGTTATGGTCGAAGACGGCCACCACCACCTGGGACAAGTCTGTCGCTTCGGCAGCAAACAGATCGTCGGCGGGGCGGTCGATGGAGAGCCGGCCGTGGACCTCGGTTGGCGGCAGATAGGGCACCAAAACCGCCACGGATTTTTGCGCTTCGGTGATGACCTCTTTTCTGGCCTGCAAGGTGTAATACCCGTCGAATTGGGCCGGAAACTCGATAAATTGTAGCCCGGTACCGGTAAAAGCGATCTCCCAGTTGCCGTCGGCATCGGTGACCGTTTCCTTCTTCCCGTTGAAGACGACGGGCAATCCGGCCAGGACCGGTTCGTCGGGGCTGTGCAGGCCGTTCCGGTCGAGATCGACAAAGGCTTTCCCGTGGAGACCGGACCATGGCGGCGGGATGCGGAAGAGGTCTTGATGTTGCAAGCGGAAATTCATGCTGTAAACCGGGTCCTGTTCGTCGTAAAACAGTTGGGCATAGATCTGCCAGGAAGTACCGGAAGCCATTTGCCTGCTGAGGCCCGTTTGGAGGGCGGTTATTTTATATAGGGGTGACGAGAGATCCCACTGGATGAGGCCGAAACAGCTCCAGGGCTGGCGGACCGGGACATAGCGCCATCTTAATCCCAGTTCCGGCCGCTTGTTCATAGTGGCTTCTTCAAAGGTGAAGGTCTCGCTCAAGAGTGCTTCCAGGTAGTTTTCGGATGTTACCCGGAAACGGTACCGGCCGCTAAGCAATAACGACTGGCGTAAAACACTCAAGTCCTCATGGATGTAGTTGGCCGAAAAACTGAAGATGTTCCGGGCTTGGCGCTTGGTGGTACCGGCCTTGATTTCATTGATCCGTCCGTCGGAGCGGTAGGTATGCGCAAGCCCGAGCCGGTAATCGCCGAAGGAGAAGTCGGTCCAAACTTTATTGCTGTGGAGCAGGGGCGCCGCCGGGGGGTTCTCCGCGCGCCAGGTGTAGCCGGTGGCGAGCCGGAGACCCTCAATGGCGTAGGTGTAAGTGGAGAGGGCAAGCTCGTCAAAGGCAGTCAGGGTATAAAAGTCGGTGCCTTTATTGTATTCCCCGGTCAAATCCCAGTCTTCCGTCCGGCGGTTCAGGATCAGGCCGCCATGGGTGAGCGGACTGGCCCCGCCCAGGCCGACGGCACCGTGGGTGGTTATATTCCAGCCGTAAAGCGGTGAGGCATAAAGCTGGTAGGCGGCGGAGAGGGCATGTTGGAAGTGGCGTTCCTCCTCCAGGTTTTGCATGTAGTTTAAACGTAAGTTCGCCCGGGGCAGCTCGAATTTGGTTCCCCACCACAAAGGAGCCGCCTCTGTGGTCGTTGGGCCGACCCAGAGGCTCCAGGGGAGCGCGCTCCGGTTTTGGTAGTAAAGGAGGGAGGAATAGGTGGGCGGCGGAATCAGCCCGTCCCAGTTATGCCCCAGGGCGCCCAGGCGTAAAGTCCACTGGTCGCCGGTAACCCCCAGGTAAGTGGTGGAGGGGAGGGCGGCTTCGTGGGTGCCGCTGAAAAACAGGTCGACGCGGGTATCGGCGGACAGTTCCCCGCTGGTGCGCCAGATTAAATTCCACGGCATGCCGGCCTCGGGGGTGGGTGGCAAATAACTGAAGTTCACGGCGGAACTTACAGGAATGGCCAACTCCTGGTCGCGCAAGGCGTTTTGCGCCCCGGTGATTAAGACCTTTACCTTTAGGGGCGGCAGTTCGGGACCGCTGCCTTGCAGCCGGAGGGTGATCTCTTCCAACGTTCCCCCGGGCGTCGCGGGGGGAACCAGACAACTAAGGAGGATCTCCCTGGCTTGGCCTGGATCAAGCGGATTGGACGTCTGGTTAAGCCAATAGACAGGCCAACCGTTTTCCGAGTCAATTTCCAGTGCAAACTGTTCGGTCGTTGTTCCGAGGTTGAGGAGGCGGACCGGAATGAAGATTTCCGTACCCGCTTCGGCCCGGTACAGCGGGGCCGGGTCCCACTTCAGATGGCGAACGGCTTTGACTTTCGTATGCACGATGTATTCTCTTTCGGTCTTCTGCTCGCTTAAAAACAGGTGTAAACGGTCCTCGGTTCCTGCCGCCACTGACGACGGGACAAGGAGCGAGCAAACCACATACTCTTCTCCGCCCGGTGCTAAGACCAGTTCTTCCGTGGGGCCGAGGAGGGGCCAGCCTTGGGTGGAAAACGCCCTTGCTTTGAGGAAGATGGTTTCCGTTGTCCGGTTCTCGAGCCGAAAAATATACGTAGCCACCTCTTGGGGTTCGACCTCTTGGTCCGGGGGCAAAGTCACAAGGATGCCGGCCGTAAAAAGGGCATCTTCTGCGGCGTGGACGCCGGGGGAAGCGAGCGTGGTGCCGAGGATAATTATCAGTCCGACGAAAAGGAGCATCGACTTGGGGCAACGACCAACCAGTTTACGGATCAAATTACCCACCTTCCCTTAAGGTTCGTTTCGTGAAAACGGTAGTTTATCTTCAAGGTTTTTTTCAAGAACAATCAAGAAAACCCTTCATTTTCCTGATGAATTAATTAAAAATTATTGATCAAAATTCCGGCGCGGAGAGGGCGGACCGGGAGCACCGGAGCTGATGGTTTAAAGGCCGTAAAAAAAGGGGAGAATGAGAAGGAGAAAAATCGTAGTGAGGTGGCGTACGGATGACCGTCCGGTATAAGTTGCTCTCCCTTTTTCTGGTCTTCTCACTGCAGGGTTGTAATATCTGGGATTATTTGAACATCCCCGAAAGACAACCGACGGTCCCCCAAGGAAACCGCGAGGAAGCCCGGGAGCTTTTGCACTCCTTTATGAACGCCCGGCTGGCCGATGAGAATGATGACAAGCTCCGTGCGTATTTGACCGACGAAGCATGGAATGACTTTCAGAGTGCCGATTTAACCCTGCGCGCGGAAGCAAACCAGGAATTTGTCGGGTACAAAATTCTGGAGGAGTCGGATCTAAGCGAGGGACGCTACGCCTTTACCACCAGCCTGCAGCTGCTCGACCGCAGCCGGCCATACGGAGCGAACATTACCGAGGATCTGATCGTCAGTTTTAGTAACGACGAGTACCGGATCTCTTCGGCGCGGCCGCTAAAAGCCGTCGAAGTGCGGGGGGTTGGCACCGACCTCATCTGGGTGCAACGGGGAAAGGACGAGACCAAAGAAGTCAACCTTTTCAACCTCCAGGATTTCCCCGCCCGTATAACGCCGCTGGGCGGCACGACGGAACTGGAGGCCGGGCGGGCCGGTTACGCCGCGGTGGTCTTAAACCCGGAAAACCGCCGCGTTGCTTTTGGCACGACCGGAACCCACGGGGCATTGGCCGTCTTGAAGTGGGATGGCACCACGCCCGACCCGGAACAGGTCACCCTGGAACCGCTGGACGTTTATTACGGGCAGCACACAATTTTGCAGGCTTTTTCCCCGGATGCCCGGTATTTGGCGGTGGAGATCCGGAGTACCTCCGGAACGGACCGGGTCGAGGTTTATCAGGTTGACGAGAAAAACCGCCTCAATTTTAATTTAGAACAGGCTTTTCCCGTTGGCGAATATAACGTCTCCTTCCGGCAGTGGGAGCCGGACAGCAAAGCGTTTCTCATCCGGGTCAGTCCCGGCGTGCAAGCGACCGGGGACGAAGCGAAGATGGGGACCTGGCGGATTAATGTCCAAACCGGCGAACGGGAAAAGGTGGTCGGCGGGTAAAGGTTGGGAAAGATTTGACGGGCAACAAAGACCGGGACGGCCGCAGCGGGGGGCTCCACTGGCTGGATGTGCTGATAGGGCTGGCCCTGCTGGTTCTGATCGGGCGGACGGTGGTCCAAAGCTGGCCCCGGGTTGACCCGAAAACGGTGCACACGGTCCGGCTGGAGGTGGTGGCTAATCTGGCGGCCGAGCAGGCCGCGCAGCTTGCCGTCGGCCAGTGGGTCAAGGACGGGACAACCGGTGAATTTATGGGGAAGATCATCAAGAAGACCACCAACGTCGATGCCGTTCCGGCGGAGCGGGCATTGGGGGAAGCGATTCCACCAAGCGGTTGGTCCGTACAGAATCTGGTTTTAGTTTTGGAACGGGAGGGGAAGATCGTGGCGCGGGAAGGGATCTTTTTCGGGCGGGAGACCGTCCGGGCCGGGCAACAACGGAAGTTCCACACCTTTTATCTGGAATTTACCGGTACCATCAACCGGATAGTAGTGGTTAAAGAGTGAGCAGGGTCAAGCAGCGGGTTTTGGCCCATTGGCCCCGGCTCTTCTTTTTCACTTTCCTTTTGGTGCTTCTGCGGCCGCAGGATTCGTTGCCTTATCTTTTTTTCTTCCCGGGTTTTGTTCTTTCTTCATCCTGCTTATTACTCAGGGAACAGACAAGACCGCTTTACCTCTGGTTAGGCTGGTCTTTTTTTTTCCGCCATTTGTGCGCCCGGTTTTCCTGCTTCGTTGTGGACCTGGGGCGAAGAGTGTCTCGTGGCCGGAGCCGGGTTCGCCGCCGGCCTTTACGGCCGCCAGGACCGGCGGTGGCTGCTGGCCATGGAAATAATCGGTTTGATCATGGGCGTGATGACCTTGGTACAAGCCGCGGCCGCCCCTCCTTTCCCGCGGGGGTGGGTTGCCCCGGCGGAGCGGGCTGTCGTGCCCTTCCGGGTGACCGGCCTTTGGCACAACCCCAACCTTACCGGGTTGTTCCTGGCTTTCCTGCTTCCCCTTTTTCTGGCCGGTGCGGAAGAAGACAGAAGAAAAATTGCGCTAACCGGCTTGACAGCGGCGGCTTTGCTTTTTACCTACGCCCGTACCGCCTGGGTGGCCGCCCTCGTCGCTCTCTTTGCTTACTGGGGGCCCCGGGAGCAGGTGAACCGCCGTCGTTTGGTTGCGATTATCCTCATTCTGCTTGGCCTCTTTCCGTCGGTGGCGGGGCGGATTGGGCACAACCCTTTGGCCAGTGGGACGGTGGGTTATCGTTTTGCGGTTTGGCAGGAAACCTGGCGGCTGGTGCAGAAATATCCCCTGACGGGAGGCGGCGAAGATGAGCTCCGGGCGGCTTTACGGCCCCTGCGGGTTGACCACGCCCATAACCACTACCTCCAGATCGCGGCGGAGAAAGGGATACCCGCTTTCCTGCTTTTTGGCTGGTTGCTTGTGCGGTTCCGGAAGGCCGCCCGTCGCCCGGAAAGCGCCAGCCGGGATGACCGGCTGCGGCGGGGAATAACAGCCGCCTTCGGTGGTCAACTGGTCGCCGGTCTTGCCGAGAGCATTTGGGCGGTTCCGCTCGGCTCTTTTTTATTCTGGTTTGCCTATGCCCTGGTCACCGCCGGGCGGAACGAACCGGAACCGGTGGTCGCCGGTGTGTTCGGCACCGGAGAAGGGGAGGCTCCTGTTTAGCGGGCGGCCGGGGGCAGTTGCGGACGGCCGAGCGCCGCCGGAAGCGGCCGACTGCGGCCGCCGGGAGCGTTGGGGGGATTTGATGCCGAGGATCTTTCTCTTTGGCTATTATGGCTTTGGTAACCTTGGGGACGAACTTTTATGCAATTATTACGTGCGGATCTTTCGCCGTTATTTTCCCGGTTTTGAGCTGGTCGTGTTGACCCAGAATAAGCACCTCAAGGCCGAGGACGGCAGCGTTCCTTTTACGGTGGCGAACCGTTGGAATCTCTGGCGACTGGGACGGATGATGGCCCCCGGGGATCTGCTGGTGGGGGGCGGCGGGAGTATCTTCCAGGATGTAACCAGCAAGCGGAGTCTCCTTTATTATCTGGCTCTTTTGCGCTTGGCCCATTGGCGGGGAGTGGCGATTATTTTGGCCGGTCAGGGGATCGGCCCCTTGTCTGCTTGGGGATGGAAAGTGGCCCGTTCGGGTTTGAATTTGGCGGCGGCCATCGGCTGCCGGGACCAAAGGTCCTTGCTGACGCTAGCGGCGATGGAGGTCGACACACCCCAGCTTTACCTGGGGGTTGATCCTTTATGGGACTATCCGTTCCCTCCGCCGCGGTCGGCCGATGTTACGCCAAGGCAGCGAAAGCCGGTGATCGGCTATATCCTCCGCGCCGAAGAAAACAGGGAAAAAAGGCATCTGCTCAAGACATTGACATCCCTTTTCGGCAATCTACAGCTTATTACTTTGTCCCTCGCGGATGAACCGGAGGCCCACCGGCTTGCCGACAAGCTTGGGCTCGCGGCGCCCTGGTGTATCCGGGACCCGGATGCTTTCTTTGCCTTATCTGGCGAGTTGACTGTAGTGCTGAGTGAGCGTTTGCACGGACTGTTGCTGGCCGCCCGTGGCCGTATCCCCGGGATTGGGCTTGGGGCGGACCCGAAGCTCCACGCTTTTTGCCACCAGATGGCTTGGACTTGCTGGACGTGGGAGGACCCTTCCTTCCTTATGGGGGTCTGCACCGTGATCAAAAAGATTATTGCGGATCCGGTTTCCGCCGGGGAGAAGGTCCGGCGGCAAGCGGCCCTCATGGAGCAAAAAGGAGAGGAGGATCGGCAGTGGTTTATCAACCAGGTGCAGGCGGTACTGGCGCGCGAGTACGCGTAGAGGTATTGGGCTTTCCGGTCGATCCTCTTCCGTTGGGAACAGTGGTCGACCGTTTATCATCGGCCCTCGCCACCGGTGAACGTCTAAGGGTGGTGACGCTGAACCCGGAGATGGTGATGGCGGCATTAAACCATCCTGAGCTAGGAAAGGCGATCCACGGGGCGGGCCTTGTGGTCCCCGACGGGATTGGCATTGTCTGGGCGTTGCGGCGGCAGGGTTGGCGCCGGCAAAGGCGGGTGACCGGGGTTGACCTGGTTGAAACGCTGCTTGCGCGGGAGCAACCCCGCCGGCGACGGCTGTTCTTACTCGGTGGTGAACCGGGTGTTGGGGAAAGGGCGGCGGCCAAAATTGAGCAGCGTTGGCCCGGAATTGCAGTGGCCGGGGTCCACCATGGCTTCTTTGCCCCGGAAGAGAACGCAAAGGTCGTGGGCTTGATTAATCAGGCCCGTGCCGACCTGCTCCTGGTCGGGATGGGCGTACCCCGCCAGGAGGTCTGGCTTCATCAGTACTGGTCCGCCCTGCAGGTTGCGGTGGGGATTGGCGTTGGGGGACTGCTTGATCTTTGGGCGGGCCGGAGTAAACGGGCACCGGTTCTGCTCAGAAATCTCGGCCTGGAATGGGCCTACCGGGTGTGGCGGGAACCGGCCCGGTGGCGGCGGATAACGGTCTTACCCGCTTTTATCCGTATGGTCCGGGCGGAACAACTTAACAACAAGAAGGATTGGTGAGGAGGAGCATAGATGGCAAAGGGAAAGGGGAACGGCGGCCGCCTCAAAAGAGAGTTCATTGATTATCTCGGGGTTTTTCTGGGGGTTAATCTAACCGCCCTTGGTCTGGTTTGGTTTTTAATCCCCAACAAAATTGCCGCGGGCGGGGTCAGCGGGGTGGCCACCATCCTGTATTACCTGTTCCAGTGGCCGGTGGGGGCTGTCATTCTGCTGGTGAATATCCCGCTCTTTCTGGCTTGCCTTCTTGTTTTCGGCCCCGCGATCGGGATGAAGACCGTCTTCGGCACCGTTTTGCTGGCGGCGGTGGTTGAGTATTGGGGGGCTTTGGTGCATCCGTTGACCCTCGATCCATTGCTGGGCGCCTTGTGGGGGGGCGTTTTGGCCGGGGCGGGCGTCGGGGTTACCTTACGCTACCATGGCACCACCGGCGGGACCGATCTGGCCGCGAAACTGCTTGCCCATTTCTCCGCTTTGTCTATGGGGCAAGCGGTCTTGCTCCTCGACGGCCTGGTCATCGCCATGGCCGGTTTGGTCTTTAAGTCGGTGGATCTGATGCTCTACGCATTGATCTCAATTGTGGTTTCGGGTAAAATTATTGATGGAGTGTTAGACGGGTTTAACTATTCAAAAGGGGTTTACATCATCTCCGACCGGTCGGAACAGATCGCCCAACGGGTGTTAAATGAACTGAACCGGGGGGTAACCGGTCTGGCCGGGCGGGGCATTTATTCGGGGAAGCACCGCGAGGTTCTCCTCTGTGTGATTGGGCGGACGGAAGAAATGCGGCTGAAACGCCTGGTGAAAGAGGAAGACCCCAACGCTTTTGTGATCATTACGAACGTCCATGAGGTATTAGGGGAAGGTTTTAAGGAATAGAATATGATTGACAACTCCCTGTTTCCAACGATAATTAATGATGAAATTATCTAGTAGAAAAGGGAGGAATTTGATCCAGGAAAGAGAATAATATGGTATAAGAGCCATCCTTGTGTTTCAGGAGGTTGGGGGATGAAGCGTTCCTTATAAAATCTCCAGTTCTCCTTGGCTCAAAAATTTATAAAGAAGGAGGATTAGAATGAGAAAAGTTTTGGTCGTCTTAGTTTCGCTTGCGATGCTGTTCTCGGTCGTTCCAGTAGCGATGGGTGCCTTTGAAGACATGCCGAAAGCGACCCACTGGGCATACGACAACTTCATGTTGTTGTACAACGCCGGTTTGTTAAAAGGCTACCCCGACGGCACTTTCAAAGGCGAAAGGTACGCAACCCGTTACGAAATGGTTGAGTTGACCGCTCGCATTTTGAAGTACCTGGAAAGCCAGATGTATGGCAGCGCTACTCTACCGGAGAATGGCGGACGGGTCGCTCTGACCGAAGCTCAGGCCAAAGAACTGATTCGCCGGGCTTTAGAGGAAGAGCAAGTGGCCACTGCTGCCGATATTGACGCCATCTATGATGCATTGTGGGAACTCGAATACGAATTGCGGAACGAATTAGATGCACGCAGTGACGTCAACGTTTCCTTGCTGGCGAACAGGGTCGCCGCCCTCGAAACCAAGGTTGAAGAGCAAGGGGCAAGACTGGACGCTGTTGAGAAACAGACCAAATCCAACAAGACCATTGGTATTGTTGCGTTGATTTTGGGTGTGGCCGGCATCGTCTTCGGTTTTGTACCCGCCAACTAAGTTCGAAAGCTACATACGTATGATTTGCCAAAACAGGCCGTTAACTATAACGGCCTTTTTTCTTGGAAGCGAAGGGCTTTGGACCGGAAGCTTCCGTCACTTTTGCTTGACAGAGGAAAGTTTTGTATGGTAGATTAGCTTTTAAATAGAGGTGGTTTTTGCAGCAGTAAGTACATTGATGGGGGCTAAGCAGATTGGAATTATGGAAGAATGAACTCAATCCGGCGCAACGGGAAGCGGTCTGCCATACTGAAGGACCGCTTTTGATTTTGGCGGGTGCGGGCAGTGGAAAGACACGGGTGCTGACCTACCGCATCGCCCAGCTCTTAAAGAACGGGGTCGACCCCGGGCGGATCCTGGCGGTGACCTTTACGAATAAGGCGGCCCAGGAGATGAAGGAGCGGGTTATACAGCTCATTGGCCCGCAGGCGGAACAGATTTGGCTTATGACCTTTCATGCGGCCTGTGTCCGGATTTTACGGCGGGACGGGGCCGCGATCGGAGTGGCGTCCAACTTTGTCATCTATGATACACAAGACCAGTTAATTGTGGTACGGGAAGCCTTGCAGGAGCTGAACATAAGCGAGAAGACCTGTAACCCAAGGGCGGTCCTCGCCACCATCTCCCGGGCCAAGAATGAACTGGTCGGGCCCGAGGAATATGCGGCCGATGCGGTTGATTTCTGGGCCAGCCTGGTTAAGAAAGTGTACCCGCTTTACCAAAAGAAACTGGTCGACAACGGGGCGGTGGACTTTGACGATCTGATTGGCTTGACGATCCGCCTGTTCCGGGAATGCCCGGAGGTGCTCGCGAAATACCAGGAACGGTTCCGGTACATCCTGATCGACGAGTACCAGGATACCAACTACGCCCAGTATGTTTTAGTGCGCTTACTGGCGGACAAGTACCGCAATCTTTGCGTGGTTGGCGACGACGACCAGTCCATTTACGGGTTTCGCAATGCGGATATCCGGAACATTCTCGATTTTGAAAAGGATTATCCCGAGGTCAAAGTCGTCAAGCTTGAACAGAACTACCGCTCGACACAGAACATTTTGCGGGTCGCCAATGAAGTGATCCGCAACAACCATTCCCGGAAGACGAAGACCCTTTGGACCGAGAATGAGGAAGGGGAACCCGTCACCCTCATCCAGGCTGCCGATGAAAGGGAAGAAGCCTGGTTGGTGACGGCCACCTTGGAGGAATTGGTCCGGACCGAAGGCTACCGCTATTCCGATTTCGCTTTTTTGTACCGGACCAATGCGCAGTCGCGGGTTTTTGAAGAAGTATTGATCCAAAAAGGCCTGCCTTACCAGGTGGTTGGCGGGTTGCGTTTCTATGACCGCAAGGAGATCCGGGATTTGCTCAGCTACCTCAAGCTGATCTATAACCCGAATGACCGGATCAGTCTGCGGCGGGTGATTAACACGCCAAAACGGGGGATCGGCGAGACGACCGTCGAACGGTTTTTTTCCTTTATGGATACCGCGGGGTTGAACACGATGGAAGCCTTCCGGCGGGTCGCGGAAATACCGGGGATAACCGGCCGGGCCGCGCAGACCCTCACTGGCTTTGCTGCGTTTTTGGAGGAGATGTTGACCTTAAAAGAGACGCTTTCGGTCTCCAATTTAACGAGGGCGGTTTTGAATAAATCCGGCTACCTGGCCAGTCTGCAGCAGGAGGGGACGGTGGAAGCCGAGAGCAGGCTGGAGAACTTGAACGAATTCCTCTCGATCACCGCCGGGTTCGAAAAGGAGAGCGACGACCAGACGCTGGGCGCTTTCCTCGAGACCGTGGCCCTGGTGGCCGATGTTGATCAGTACCAGGAGCAAGAGAGTATCACGCTGATGACGATCCATTCGGCCAAAGGGTTGGAGTTTCCCGTCGTCTTTCTGGTCGGCATGGAAGAGGGGATCTTTCCCCACAGCCGTTCGCTTCTGGATGAAGCGGAGTTGGAGGAAGAACGGCGCCTTTGTTACGTGGGGATGACCCGCGCCCGCCAGCGTTTGTACCTTTCCTATGCGCAGATGCGCACCTTGTACGGTAACTTTCAGTACCAAGTACCTTCCCGGTTTATCCAGGAGATCCCCCCGGCGCTCCTGCAGCGGAGGGAAAGAACGGAGCAGGAACCGCCGGCCGTGGCCGGGTATGGCCGGTTCTTTAGACCGGCCGCGATGACGGCACCGGGTGCGCCGGCCGTGCCGAGCGCGCCGAATACACCGGCCGCGCCGACGTCTTCCGCGCCCGGGGCGGACAAACCCATCACCTACTGTCCCGGGGATAAAGTGATCCACCGGAAGTGGGGACAAGGGACGATTATTACCGTGGACGGGACCGGGCAAGGGGCCAAGGTGAAGGTGGCCTTTCCCGGGCTGGGTATCAAAGAGCTCCTGGTCGAACTGGCACCGCTGGAAAAGGTCGAATAAACCGCTGCCAGCATATTCCTGCCTACGCTGAGGACGGCAGGGAAGGAACGCTTTGCCGGAAGTCGAAGATTCATACCATGGAACATTGCTTGGCGGGAGGACTAAATTTGGAAAAATCGACGGACCAGAAGAGAAACGTTTACATCATCAGCCTTGTTCTGCTGTGTCTTTTTTCTCTCTTGACCGGAGGCAACCCGCGTTCCTGGCCGGCGGCTGCGGTTTCGGCGGCGCCGGCGCAAGGTAACACCCTGTTGGGATTGACCCGGACGAACGACCGGGGGAGATTAAGTTATGACCTTTTAATCAATGGTGATTTTACTTATCATTCTTTTCTTTTGTCCGAGCCCGAGCGTTTGGTGATCGACCTGACCGGTCTGGAACTGGCTCCGGCCTTATCCACCGACGGGTTGGTCGATGGTCCCGTCAAAGGAGTACGGGTCAGCCGCTTTGACAAGAATACGGTACGGGTGGTCTTTGATCTGGAATATCTGGTCGGGTATAAACTGGAGCGGCGGACCGGCGTGCCGGGGGGGGTTACGCCTTGATTTTAATGTCGTTTTGAAGGATATCGGCTTTCAACTGGTCAGTGCGGTACCGGAGATCTATGTTGAAACGTCCGGACCGGTCCAATATAAAGTGGATTTCCTCATGAATCCGCACCGGTTGATCATTGACCTTTGGGATGTGACCCTGACCGGACCGGCTTTGACCGTACCGGGGAATGAGACATGGGTGAAGAGCATCCGGGTCAGCCAGTTTGATCCGCAGACCATCAGGCTGGTATTGGATATTAAAGAGCCCCGCAACTGTGTGGTGGGGATTGACGAAACGAATCCGGCCCGGTTGCTGATCAAGACCATGACGGAACTGCTAGAGGCGACGTGGCATCCGGACGGCGACGGGGGCCGTTTGGTTTTAAAGGGTTCCGGCCGGTTGCCGGCCGAGCCCCGTTATGATCCGAAAACGGGTAAACTGTATATCAGGATCCCCCAGACCAAACTGGGCGACGCCCTGCAGGCCGCGGCGGGGGCGGACGCGGCCGGCTCTGTGTTCAAGCTCCGGGAGCAGGACTCCTCCACCGTGGAAGTGGAGCTGGCGATTCCCCGCGGCCACGACTACAGCGTCACTTGGAATCAAGACCGTCGCGAGATCACGGTGGAAGTGAAAAACGCGCCTTTGTCCGGGAAGGTGATCATTCTCGATCCGGGGCACGGGGGGGCCGATGCCGGGGCGATCAGCCCGAGCGGCCTGCGGGAGAAAGAATTGAACCTGGTGGTGGCGCTCCGCCTCAAGCAAAAGCTGGAGGCGCTCGGGGCTGAAGTTCTCTTAACCCGTGAGGATGACCGGTACCTGTGGCTCTATGACCGGGTTGCGATTGCCAACCGGGCGGGCGGGGCCGTTCTGCTCAGTATTCATGCCAATAACCATGATAACCGGAAAATTCACGGGTTGGAAATATGGCACCATCCGGACCGGAGCGAAAGCGCCGTTCTGGCCAAAGCCCTGGCCGAGGCCGTTCTGGCCCGGACCAACCAGCACTTCCGCGGGATCATGGCCAGTAAGGACTTTGTCCTCCCCCGGGAGGCGCAGATGCCCGCCGTCATCTTTGAAATGGGTTTTGTCTCCAATCAGGATGAAGAAAAGCTCCTCAAGACCGAGGAGTTTCAGGATAAAATTACCGACGGGATCAGCCAAGGCCTGATTGCTTACTTCCATACGCCTGCCGGGCAATGAAAGGCCTGTGACGGAGAAAAACGGGAGTTGACTGGTGTGCGTCCTTATTTGCTGATCGATTTTGGCAGCACCTATACGAAGTTGACCGCGGTGGATCTGGCGAAACCGGCGGTCATCGGTACGGCCAGCGCCCTGACGACGGTGGACGATGGTCTCATCTGCGGCTACCGGGAGGCGTTGCGGCGGCTCACGAAGGAAGTCGGACCTCTGGCCTTTGCGCGGCGATTGGCCTGCAGCAGCGCAGCGGGCGGCTTAAGGATGGTCGCCATCGGATTGGTCCCGGAACTGACGGTGGAAGCGGCCAAAAGGGCAGCCCTCGGGGCGGGTGCCCGCCTGGTGGGCAGTTTCAGCTATGAGTTGACCGCCGCCGACCTTGACGAGCTGCTCACCCTTAAGCCCGACTTGATCCTTCTGGCCGGAGGAACGGACGGCGGAAACAAGACGGTACTCCGGCATAATGGCGCCCTCCTCGCGGCGAGCCCCGTAGATGCTCCGGTGATCCTGGCCGGGAACAAAACCGTTGCCCCCGAGGTGGAAACCACCCTCAGGCAGGCGGGGAAGATTTGCTACCGGGTGCCGAATGTCCTCCCGGAGCTTAACCGGTTAAACATCGGACCGGTACAGGCTAAAATCCGGGAAGTTTATTTGGAGCGGATTATCTACGCCAAGGGTTTGGCGGAGGTGGAGAGAGAGATCGACGGGATCCTGATGCCGACCCCGGCGGCGGTCCAGGCTGCGGCGGAACGCTTGGCGACCGGCCCGGGCCACGGCCGGCCGGGTTGGGGTGATCTCCTCTTGGTTGATGTGGGTGGGGCGACCACTGATGTCCACAGCATTGCCGAAGGCCGCCCGACCAAGCCTTATGTCTATACCCATGGACTGCCCGAACCGAAAGTAAAACGGACGGTCGAAGGGGACTTGGGCCTGCGGGTCAGTGCGGCGGCGCTGCTTGAACAGTATACACCAGAGCTGATTGCCGATCTGGCCGAACTGCCGGTGGAAGAGGTGATTGCCCGGGTCCGGGCCAGGGCCGAAGCTCCCGCCTACCTCCCCGAGAGCCCGGCCGACCAGCGCCTGGAGGCGGTCCTTGGCTATCTGGCGGTCAAAGGGGCGACGGAGCGCCACGTGGGCAAGGTCGAACAGGTTTATTCGCCCCAAGGGGTTTGCTATCTCCAGGAGGGGAAGGACCTGACCGGGCTGCAGACCGTTATTGGGACCGGAGGCGTTTTTGTTCATTCCCCGGCGACCAGGCAGATTTTGGCGGGGGTCTTGCCGACGCCGGACCGTCCTGAGCTTTTAAAGCCGCAAGCACCCCGTTTTTATTATGACGAGCGTTATCTTTTTTCCACTTTGGGTTTGCTCGCCAAGGAATACCCGGATATTTCCTTTTGTCTTTTGGAAAAAGCATTAAAGCCAGTCCAGAACTGAAATAATCGGCGAATTCAAGGCGTTTGCCAGTTGACAGTGGGGAAATGCTTATATATAGTTAGTAGAGAATCCTGGTTAGTCAACGACGCCATTTTGGCGCGATTATTAAATGACGGAGGACAAAATGGAGAGAATTGACGGAAGACAAGCAGACCAACTGCGACCGGTGAAAATCACGCGGAACTTTATCCAGCACGCCGAAGGGTCCGTCCTGATCGAAGTGGGCAATTCCAAGGTGATCTGTACGGCGACGATTGAAGATAAAGTCCCGATCTGGTTACGGGGTAGCGGGCAGGGTTGGATCACGGCCGAATACGCAATGCTTCCCCGGGCAACACCCCAAAGAAACGTCCGGGAGGTGACCAAAGGAAAACCGTCCGGGCGTTCCCAGGAGATTCAACGGCTGGTCGGCCGGGCTTTGCGCTCGGTGGTTAATCTGACCGCCTTGGGAGAGAAAACAGTCTGGATCGACTGCGACGTCATCCAGGCCGACGGGGGGGACACGGACGGCCTCGATTACCGGGGCGTTTGTTGCTTTGGTGGACGCCCTGGCCGCCGTGGCGAAGGACGACAAAGAACCCTTACCGCTCTATGATTTTTTGGCCGCGACCAGTGTGGGGATTGTCGATAACCAAATGCTCTTGGACCTTTGTTACCAGGAAGATTCACGCGCTTCGGTCGATATGAATCTGGTAATGACGGGTAACGGCCAATTGGTGGAAGTCCAGGCGACCGCGGAAGGGGCACCCTTCTCCCATGACGAATTTGAAATCTTGTTGAGTTTGGGGAATAAAGGCATCAGTGAACTGGTGGCTTTCCAAAAGAACGTCCTCGGTGATTTGGCACAGAGAATCGGAGGGGTGCCCATTGCCAAGACTCGTGCTGGCTTCGAGGAATAAAGGGAAGCTTAAGGAACTGAAGATGCTCCTGGCCGGTCTCCCCTGGGCGATCTCCTCCCTGGCTGACTTTCCGGAAGTACCGGAAGTGGAGGAAGACGGGACAACCTTCCGGGAGAATGCGCTGAAAAAAGCCACTTTCGTGGCAAAACACCTCCAAATGTGGGCTTTGGCCGATGATTCCGGCCTTGAGGTTGATTACTTAAACGGCGCGCCCGGCGTTTATTCCGCCCGCTTTGCCGGGGTGCACGGCGATGACGCCAAGAATAACGAAAAGCTCTTGGCGCTCCTGGCCGGGGTCCCCTGGGCGCAAAGAACAGCCCGTTTTCGATGTGCGCTGGCTTTCGTTTCCCCGGAGGGCGTGGCCTGGACAACCGAGGGGACGTGTGAAGGTTTTATCGCCCTGGCGCCCAAGGGGGAAGGCGGTTTTGGGTATGACCCCCTTTTCTACTTGCCGGAATACGACCGGACCATGGCCGAACTCCCGGAAGAAGAGAAAAACCGGATCAGCCACCGGGCGGTGGCCATGCGCCAATTCCGTGATTACCTGCTCCGGGAGTTTCCGGGAACGGGGGAGCAGAGTTAAAATAGCTAATCAAAATGGCGAAAATAGAGTGCAAGCGGCGGCTGACGGCGGCCGCTTGCCGTCGTTTGTTGGGGGGAATGGTGTGCGGATTCTAGTGGTCAGTGACACCCATGGTAATTACGAACTCTTACACCAAGTGGTTAAGGCGGCCGGTCCGGTTGATCTGCTGCTCCATGCCGGGGACGGGAGTAATGACCAGACCAAACTGGCCCAGGACTTTCCCGGCTATTCCCTGGCGGCGGTGGCCGGAAACTGTGATCCTTTTTCCACGCGCCCCCGCGAACTCTTGTTAACCGTGGGCGGACAGCGGCTCTTCCTGACCCATGGGGACCGGTACCAGGTGAAGTGGGATCTGCTCCGCCTGTTCCTGGCCGGGAAGGAGCGCGGGGCGAATCTGATCGTCTTTGGGCATACCCACTGTCCGCTGATCAAATACGAACAAGGGATCCTGCTCTTTAACCCCGGGAGTCTCAGCCGGAACAATACAGGTGAGAACCCCAGTTACGGGTTGCTGGAGCTGGGCCCCGATGGTTGCCAACCAAAGCTGGTCTTTGTCGAAAAGAATAAAAAATAAAGGGATAGCACAAATCCGGTGCTATCCCTTTAAATTTTACCACCGGCTGGTTGTTTTTTGTTTTAAGAGAATTAAACTGTCGATCGCTTCCGTGGTTGAGAAGATGTTGTTTTCGATCAGTTCAATTATGTAATTGAAAGTGTTTTCTTCAGAGGATAACAGGTATGAAGTAAACCGGAGGCGTTGCATATAACTAACGAGGTTGTTCCGGGAAACCTTGCCCAGATCATACAGGCAAAGTTCGAGGACGAGATTGTTGATCCGGTCATGGAGAGAAAGGTAGTTCCGGAAAGGTAGCTGTTGCGCGGCCAGATAATCGGCAAAACGATTGGGGTCAATCCGGCGTTCCTTTGCCTTATCCGTCAGCCGGATAATCAAAGCCAGCTCCGGGTCGATACTTCCCAGCATAAGGTAGCGAAGCTCTTGAGGGTCACTCGGGGCTTTCGGGGGAGAGGACGGTGGCCTGAATTCGAAATCCTTTTTGCTCTGGCTGGGGGGTGTAATTTCGAACCAAAAACGGAAAAACTGTTCTGAACTACTTTGTCCGGAGGAAGAGGGTGATTGGACCACCACATCTTTACTGGATTGACTATCGGCGGCGGTGACGGCGGCACACAAGAAGACCAAGGAAAAGACCACTACCAACAGGAAAAAGCGAAGATTAGGCTTATGTAGGAACTTCATTTTCCAACCTCCATAAATTTTAATGTTGTTTACGTGAAGATTTTTTACCATATTACCATTATTTTATTTCGGGTTGCGGTGTTAAATCCCTTTTTAAACTTTTTTTCGGTTAAATCAGAAAATCGACTGGACAACTCGAAAGGATTGTCCGAAGTATTTTACAGGGAGCCGAAACATAGATTATAATGGAAATATGATGAAAAAAAGAGAGGAGGTCATCATATAAAACCGGTCATCGGGGTTACTTGCCGCCACGATCGAAAACAGATTCCCGACCAATACATGCTGGCTGGTGCTTACTGCCGTGCGATCGAAAAGGCCGGCGGAATCCCGGTTCTGCTTCCGGCTCAAGCAGAGTTTGATCGTCCATTGCACAGCTTCTGTCAAGGCTTGCTTCTCAGCGGCGGCGGAGATATTGATCCGGCTTTCTTCAACGAAGAACCTCATCCGCGGTTGGGAACGGTCGATCAGGAACGGGACCGTTGGGAGCTCCTCCTCGTTCGCAAAGCCTATGCGGAGGGCTTGTCGATGTTGGGGATTTGCCGCGGTGTCCAGGTCTTAAACGTGGCCTTCGGCGGAACACTCTACCAGGATTTACCCGCCCAATACGCCCAGCGGCCAAACCGGCCCTTGCTTGAACATAACCAGCAGATCCCGGGCGATCAGGTCAGCCACCGGGTGACTATCGCGGCCGGTTCACTGCTCGCGCGGATCCTGGAGTCAACTGAAATCTGGACCAACTCCCACCATCACCAGGCGGTCAAAGACCCGGCGGCAAATTTGCGCATCACCGCCCGCAGTGATGACGGCGTAATCGAAGGGCTGGAAGGAACCGGTGACCAATTTCTTGTCGGGGTTCAATGGCATCCGGAACGGCTGGCCAGCCCCGACTCGCAGCGGTTGTTTGCGGCTTTTGTCCGTGCCTGTCGGTAAATTATTAATATTGTTTTAATCGAGTCTTTGTAAAACAGAAAAGAGGGGGATTATGATTAAAAGATTTTTTCCTAATCTAGCCTTAGTTGTATTGGCAGTCATCGTCGTCTTGTTCTCTGGTTGCCGGGTTAGAGGATTAATTACCAAATAAACAATGGTAGTTTGCGATGGACAACGACATCGATATTCGGTCAACCAGGAACTTGGCAGATCCGGGCCAATAAGGGTGACCGGGTGACAATCTGGGCGCAGCAAGAAAATTATTTGTTCTACCCTTCGTTTCGTAAAATTGATCCCGTTACTGGCGATCACAGCAATGTGGATTTTGCAGTTAGTGGCTGGGCGCAAGATGATTTAGGTAATTATCACCAAGGCGAATATTGGTTAAAGGCAACACCGTCCTATTCCACCCGTGTAATGGCCCCGCACCCCGTACCACCTAGTTACACCATCGAAGCAAATGTATATTCCAATGATTATGACGGTGGTTATGGTTTTGTCTTTAACTTTACTGGTGAAAATAAGGGCAATTATTTTCATATTTTTCAGGTTAAGCCGAGTGGTGATCTTAGTAGCGGCTATAATCCTTATTTCCAACTAATTAAAGCCAACATTGTTAATGTTACCAGTGAGGGCTTGTTGCTTGACTATGAAGAGATTATCAAAAAGATTGATAACAGAATTGAAGAATATAGTAACAAGCTCAAAGTAAAACAAAATTGGCGAGAAGTATGGCTTTTAATTAACGATGACAAGGTATGGGTCGGGGAAATCGATGCTGAACCAGTTTCTTCCTTGGATTTTGGTTTGTATGCCTTTGCGGATGGTTCTAGTGAATATGTAGCATGGTTTGATAATTTACAGGTAGATGGTGTGGTCCATACACAAGGTCAGATCGGTATGCAAACCTCAGCGTTGCAAAAGGCCTATCAAGATATAAAGAAACAAAAGTAGATTATGATAAAAGTGGCCAAAAACGAGACCATGCGGTCTCGTTTTTGCGTAGTGGAAATAGTTTTAATACATCTTAATACAGATTATAAAATATAAAGGAATCCGGTTTAGGAAAAACGAAATTCAACATAAACAGCAAAATATGAACGACAGGCGGGGTAAAGAATGGACAAAAACCAAATCACCGTTGTGTACGGCGAAAACCCAAGGGAAATGGTCGAAACGTTACTGGCGGAATTGAAACCCGAAGCGGCGCTGCGGCCGGGGGCGACAATAGGGTTAAAACCCAATCTGGTCTTGGACAAGCCCGCGGCGTCGGGGGCAACGACCCATCCGGAGATCGTGGAGGGGATCATCCGCTACTTTCAGGCAAAAGGCTTTACCAATTTGGTCATTATGGAGAGTTCCTGGGTGGGGGCCCGGACGGAGGAGGCGTTCCGGGTCTGCGGCTACGGGGAACTGGCGGCGCGGTATGGCGTTAAACTGCTTGATCTAAAAAAAGACCGCACCATCACGAAGGAGACGGAAGAAGGCCTGTTAACAGTCTGTGCCGCCCCGTTTGGAGTGGACTACTTAATCAATCTTCCGGTTTTAAAAGCCCATTGCCAAACCCTGCTGACCTGTGCCTTGAAAAACTTGAAGGGTTGCATTCCGGACCACGAGAAGCGGCGTTTTCACCGGCTTGGACTGCACCGCCCGATTGCCCAGTTGGCGGCGGTCCTGCCGGTCCACCTCACCATTGTCGATGCCATCTGCGGGGACCTCACCTTTGAGGAAGGGGGAAACCCGGTTCCGATGGGCCGGTTGTTGGCCGGGACCGACCCGGTGCTGCTCGACAGCTACGCCGCTGCCTTGTTGGGGCTGACGGTGGCGGAGATTCCCTACCTGGAGCTGGCGGCGAAGCTGGGGGTGGGGACGACGGATCTCACCCGCGCGGTGGTGACCGAGGTTAACCCGGAGGCGAAGCAGGCGGGCCGCTTCCACCTGACCGGCCGGGCCAAGCAGCTGGCCCGGTATGTTGAAGAACGGGATGCTTGTTCGGCCTGTTATGGTTCGCTCCTGCATGCGCTGCACCGGATGGCCGAAGAGGGGGAACTGGAAGCATTGC
The DNA here is from genome assembly GCF_013664685.1 of Capillibacterium thermochitinicola. Lineage (NCBI taxonomy): Bacteria > Bacillati > Bacillota > Capillibacterium > Capillibacterium thermochitinicola. The sequence goes on along the minus strand of NZ_JAAKDE010000006.1, from coordinate 22,946 downwards.
GGCAGCATAACATAAAGATCAAGATTGGACAGGGGTTTCGCGGGGTGAAGGGCGAAGGTGTCGGGATTGGTACTTGTACACGCGCCATGGACGAGGCGCTTTTGGGATGTCCGCCCACGGCCTGGGCGATCCGGACCTTTCTCCGGCGGGTTCTGGCCGACTAAGCGCGGAGCTTGACGCTGGAAAAGGGTTATGCTAATCTTGAACCAAAAGAGATTAAAGGGGGAAGGCCCGGTGCGGGTGAAAAAAGAGGCCGGTGGAAAGCTTGTCGTATGTTCGGAGCGCCCGGCGGAGACAGAGGAACTCGGTAAAGTTCTGGGCGGGATCCTGCAACCGGGGGACCTCTTTTTTTTATCGGGGGACTTGGGGAGCGGGAAGACCTTGTTTGTGCGCGGCGTTACCCTCGGGCTGGAGAGTGCGGAGACGGCCACCAGCCCAACTTTTGCCCTGATCCACCGCTATGAAGGGGAACTTCCCCTTTACCATCTGGATTTATACCGCCTGTCCGGGCCCGAGGATTTGGCCCCGCTGGCCCTGGAAGAGATCATGGAGGAGGAAGCGGCGTTTATGATTGAGTGGGGCGCCCCGGTGAAAGAGATCTGGGCGGGACCCTATATGGAAGTGGAGTTTACCCGGGGCGAAAAGGAGGAGGAAAGGATTCTTTCTTTTCATCCGAAGGGGGAACGTTATCAAGAGATCAATCATTCATTATGGTTAGCGTTGAATAAAGAACATACAACGGGGATGTGAATGGAGTTGCGGGTGTTAGGGATTGATACTTCCGCCCAGAGCGGCGCCGTGGGCATGATCGAGGGAGATCAGGTGGTCTTCTCCGAACAGATCAAAATCAGGCCGGGAGGTAGTGAGCAATTGCCGGCTTTGCTGGACGAAGCGCTGGCCCGGACTGGTCGTGACCTTAAGGAACTGGAACTGATCGCCGTTGGCACCGGTCCCGGCTCTTACACCGGCGTCCGGGTCGGGCTGGCCATCGCCAAAGGTCTGGCCTTTGGCCTTGGCGTCCCCCTAGTGGGGGTCCCCTCCCTTTACGCCCTGGCTTTGAATGGACCGGCCGACGCCAAGCTTATCTGTACACTGGCACGGTCCCGGAAGGGAGAAGTCTATGCCGGCTTGTACCGGCGGGACCCGGAGGGGCTTAAGGAGGTGGCCCCCCCGGCGATCTGGACGGTGCCGGAGCTGGCGGCTGCTTTGCAGGAGAAGGATGAGCCGGTGTTGTTTCTGGGGGAAGTTTTGGCGGAGGACGTGGCTGAACTGGCCAGGGTCTTAAATGAACGGGCATCCTTTGGGCACGGGGCAGAGAATGTGGTTGATGGGGCCTGCGTGGCCCGTTTGGGGCAGGCCCAATGGCTGGCGACCGGAGAGAACCAGTTAGACACGGTTTTGCCTTTATACTTGCGCCGGACCGAGGCGGAGGTCCGCTGGGAAGAGAGGAGTTGCCGGGTGGATGTTTCAGGTTAAGCCGATGACCCTGGATGATTTGCCGGAGGTATTGGCTATTGAAGAGCAATGCTTCCCGGTTCCCTGGTCCCGCTCGGCTTTTCTCTATGAATTACTGGAGAACGAACGGGCCTACTATTGTGTGGCCAAGACCGCCACGAAGGTGGTGGGGTATGTCGGGATGTGGGTTATTTTGGATGAAGGCCATATTACCAACCTGGCCGTGGACCCGGCTTACCGCCGGAAGGGGATCGGCCGGGCACTTTTGGAACACCTGATCACGGAGGGGAAGAAACGCGGGGTGCGCTTTCTTACGCTGGAAGTCCGTTCGTCCAATCTGGTGGCGCAACAGCTCTACCGGAAACTGGGGTTTTACGAAGCCGGCGTGCGGCCGGGTTATTACCAGGACAACCAGGAAGACGCGATTATCATGTGGAAAGGTCCGCTGTGATCAACGAACCGGTTGTAAAGACGGGAGGAAGTAGTGATGTTGTGTTTAGGGGTGGAGACCTCTTGTGATGAAACCGCCGTCGCGGTGGTGGAAGACGGGAGAAGGATCCGGAGTAACCTGATCTGGTCCCAGATTGACAAGCACCAGAAGTTTGGCGGGGTCGTTCCCGAGTTGGCCGCCCGTTGCCATTTGGAGGTGATCTCCCGGCTGACCGCGGAAGCGCTGGAACAGGCGGCGGTAGCCCCGGAAGAGATTGATTTGGTGGCCGCCACTTACGGCCCGGGGTTAATCGGCGGTCTCCTGGTCGGTTTATCCATGGCCAAGGCGCTGAGCCTCGCCTGGCAAGTTCCGTTTGTGGGTGTTAACCATGTGGAAGGGCATATCTATGCCAATTTCCTGGCCCATCCGGATTTGGAACCGCCCTTGCTCTGCTTGACGGTCTCCGGTGGCCATACCCAGTTGGTGTTGATGCCGGAGCATGGGCACTACGAACTTTTAGGCCAAACGCGGGACGATGCCGCCGGCGAAGCCTTCGACAAAGTGGCGCGGGTTCTTAGCCTGGGGTATCCGGGCGGACCGCACCTGGACCGTCTGGCGCAAACCGGCCGACCTACATTGATGCTGGTTCAGCACGATGCACTGGCGGGAACATATGACTTCAGTTTCAGCGGTTTGAAGACGGCCGTGGTGAACCTGGTCCACAACCTAAAGCAGAAGGGGGAACCGGTCCCCGCAGCCGATGTGGCAGCCAGTTTCCAGCGGCAAGTGGTGTCGATCTTACTGGACCGGGCCTTCCGGGCGTTGGCGGCGACCAAAGTGAAGACCCTGGTCCTTTCCGGCGGGGTGGCCGCCAATTCAGAGCTGCGGACGCGTTTTGCCGCCGAAGCGGAGGCGCGGGGGGTAAAACTGTACTACCCGCCGCTATCTCTTTGCACCGATAATGCGGCCATGATTGCCGCCTGCGGTTATTTCCAGTGGTTGAGGAAGGGGGCTTCGCCCCTGGCGTTGGCGGCCAATCCCCGTTTACGTTTTGAACCGCCCCTGGTTGGCGCCGGGAAAAACAACCCTTGAAGCTGAGGGTTGGTGGCAAGGAAAAGGCCACCGGGAGAACGGATTGTGGATAAATGTGGATTATTCCATAAACTCCACTTAAAATCGGGTTATTTATGGACAATTATTTTGTAGACTGGTTTGTGGATATTGTGGAATACCCTACGAAAAATCCCCATTTCTCCTGCTTTCCCTTGTGGATAAGTCTGTGGAAAGTGTGGAGAACCACAGGGATAACTATATGCCTTGGCGGGGCAAGCAAAGGGTGAATGCCGGCTTTAGCTGGGCATAAGATGAGTTGGGCGTGGTTTGATTATGTTAAGGCTGGTGCAGGGAGGAGAATGTGGATGACCGACGGGAAGCTAAGTATTCAGATTGCCGGAGTGGTCCCGGAGAGCGTGGTGGACGGCCCGGGTTTGCGGGCGGTCGTCTTTTTTCAAGGTTGTCCCCACCATTGTCCGGGTTGCCACAATCCGGAAACTTGGGACCCCCGGGGCGGACAGCGCCTCTCGGTTGATGAAGTATGGCGTTTGTTACGTTACAACCCGTTGCTCTCGGGCATTACCCTCAGCGGCGGTGAACCGCTGGCCCAGCCGGAAGGGGCCCTGGCCCTTGCCCGCAAGGCCCGTGCGGCGCAGGGGAACGTGATGATCTATACGGGTTATACCTGGGAAGAGATTTTGCGGATGCCTTCGCCGGTCATTAAGGAGCTCCTGAAAATAACGGCGCTTTTGGTTGACGGCCCGTTTCTTGAAGCCGAAAAGGAACAGCGCCTGCCGTTCCGGGGTTCGCGCAACCAGCGGATCATTGATGTCCAAGCATCTTTGGGGAAAGAGTGCCCGGTGCTCTGGGTGCCGAACGGAGGGATAAAGCATGGCCTGGCAACTGGTGGGGAGTAACGGGATCCGGTATTGCCGTTCGCAGTTGCTGGCCGCTTTTCCCTGGTTAAAGCAAGGGTTTTCCACCCGCAATCAAGCCCCGGGGGTGCCGGCGGACGCCGAAGCGGAAGCGGAATACCGGCGGCGTTTTCTCGGCCTCTTTGGGCTTTCGCCCGCGCAAACGCAACTGGTAAAGCAGGTCCACGGGGATACGGTCCTTAAGGTTGAGCAGCTCCGGCCTGGCAAGGAGTTGCCGGAGGCGGACGCCATGATCACCGACCGGCCGGGGATCGGGCTGGCGACGATCCACGCGGATTGTGTCCCCGTGATCCTGGTTGATCCGGTGCACCGGGTGATCGCGGCGGTTCATGCCGGGTGGAAAGGGACGCTGGCCGGGATTGTCCGGAAAACGGTCGCCCGCATGGAAGCGGAGTACGGGAGTGTGCCGGCGGAATGTTACGCGGCGATTGGCCCGGCGATCGGTTCCTGTTGTTACCGGGTGCCGCCGGAACGGGTTGCGCTGTTTGCCGAAAAGTGGCCCGAGTTGGATCTTACCGTGTCCCGGCAGGAATCCACCCTGGACCTGGCGCTGATCAACCAAAAATTCCTGGAAAATTGCGGTTTACTTCCGGCAAAGATTGATAATGCCCGGCTTTGCACCGCCTGTCACCATACCGCTTTCTACTCCTTCCGGCGGGAGCAGGCCACCGGGCGGATGCTTTCTTTGGTGGTGATGAAATAAATGCAAAGAATGCGGGGGAAAGCAGGAAAAAAGTAGAACATCACCGAACTTAATAATTTTAAGGGGAATTCCAACGACCGGGAGGTCAGAGGTGGGATCGTTCTTGAAACGTTATACCTTGCGACCGGATTCTTTTTTAGCGCGCTTGTTGAAATTTTTACCCCGTTGCCGCCTTCCGCTCCTGATCACCGCAGTTTTGCTGTTGTTTCTCTTCCTTTCCCAGTTGGTTTACACCGGCGTCAGTTATCTTTTCCCCCGCGTCCGGGTGGTGGACTGGGGGACGATCGAGCATGGACAATGGGTGGACGTGTTGGTGCTGCGGTCGGAGGCGGTGCTGACCGCTCCTTTCAGCGGTGAAGCCCGTTTACTGGTGGAAGAAGGATCCCGGGTCCGGGCCGGGGAGGCGGTGGCCGAACTGGTGAGCGCGGAAGCCCGGTCCAAGCTCGGCGCCGATGACCGCTTGGCATTGCGGACGATCGCCCAGCATCTTTACCAACTCGATCGAGAAGTGGCCCAAATCGACAAGGACCTTACTTTTCTGGCGGTGCACAACAAAAATTCAGCCGAAGAAAAGGCAAGGGAGCAGTTTCTGGCGCAACGTAAAACCCAAATACTGGCCATGCGGAATCAACTGTTGCGGAATGCCGAAAAGATCTGTGCCAATTGGCGCGCGTGCTATCACCTGGTCGTCGCGGACCAACCCGGCATCTTCAGTACCAGGCTGGACGGGGGCGAGGGGTTTGACCTCCTGGAGCACGCCCCGCCAAAAGCCCCGACGACGCGGGGGTTGACCGGCAACCGCGGTTTTAATCCGACGGTCAAAGAAGGCGAACCATGGGCGAAGATGATCAACGAGTATAACCAGACGCTGGTTTGTCAGTTGCCGAAGGGTGTCAATCTGGAGCCGCCGGAAGAAGCGGTCTTACTGGTGAACGGCAAACGCTTTAAGCTTTCTTTTTTGGCGACCGACTATACCAACCGCCGTTGGTATTTTACGGAACATACTTTAGCCCCGGAGTTTTTGGAGCGGCGTAATTTTTCGGCTTACCTGATCTACAGCTCGGTGACGGGGCTCCGGGTGCCCACCCCGGCCCTGGCTTATGAAGAAAACGTCGGCTGGACCGTGACGACTGCGGTCAAAGGGGACAAGCGGTCCACCGGGGTGGAAGTGGTGGATATGAATGAGCAGTGGGCAATTGTGAAAGGGCTTCCCCTGGGTACGGCGGTCTATTACCGGTAATTCAAAAGCAAGCATGTTCTGCGGGGGGTGAAGCTAGTGGCGTTAGCGGATAACATTGCCGCAGTCCGTGCCAGGATCAACGATGCACTAACCGTTGCCGGTCGTCACCCGGAGGAACTGACTTTGGTGGTGGTCACGAAGTATGTGGATGCCCTGATCATTAAGGAGCTAATTGGCCTCGGCGTGGAACATATAGGCGAAAACCGTCTCCAGGAGGCGGTCAGGAAACAAGCAGTCCTGGGCGACTTGAAAAATAGATTTAAGTGGCATTTTATCGGGAGTTTGCAGACGAACAAGGCACGTCAGGTGGCGGCCGGGTTTGATCTGATCCATTCCCTGGACCGGTTGAGCCTGGCGGAAGCGCTCCACCAGGCCAGCCGGAAGCTGAACAAGGAGATTCCCGTCTTGATCCAGGTTAATGTGTCCAGGGAACAGACCAAACATGGGGTCGCCCCGGCGGAAGTTGGTGCTTTTTATACCGCGGTCCGGAAACTGTCCGGGTTGCGGCCGGTCGGCCTCATGACCATGGCTCCTGACACCGAAGATCCGGAGACAAGCCGGCCGGTCTTTCGGGAATTACGCCATCTATTCGAGCAGATCAAGCGGGATTACCATCCCGGACCTGAATGGCGTGAACTGTCCATGGGGATGAGCAACGACTACGGGGTCGCCATTGAAGAAGGTGCCACGATTGTACGGATTGGCAGTGCCATCTTTAGTGCCGGAACGGAGGGATAACGATGAAAACGCCGGGTAATGAAGAATGGGCGGAGGCGGAAGGGAAAAAGAGTTTTTTGGAACGTTTGATGAACCTCCTGGGTTTTGAGACCCAGATTGAAGTGGAAGAGGTTGATGACGATCCCGTGCCCGGGATGAAGGAAGTAAACCAGGGGAAAGAACGGGGGAAGGTGGTCAGCCTCTCCAGCCCCAATAAAACGACACGTCTTGTTGTTTACGAGCCGCGCAGCTTTGATGATGTCCAATCCATCGTTAACCAGTTGAAGAACAAGCGACCGGTGATTCTTAACCTGGAAGAGACCGATAAAGCGGTGGCCCGCCGGATTACCGATTTTGTCGGCGGGGCGGTTTATGCCTTGGACGGCGGGGTGCAGAAAGTCAGCTCGTCGATTATGCTCTTTACGCCGTTGAACGTGGAGGTTTCTTTCCCGTTGCGTTCCGAGACGGAGCGCAACCCCTATTTCAACACCGATTTTTTAGAACGTTAGGAGGAGACCTTTGGGTGCGTTAGGTTTAATTGGCGGCGGCCTGATGGGCACAGCCATCATCAAGGGCTTGTTGAAACAGGGTTATCCGGCAAACGCAATCTGTGTGGCCGATCCGGATCCCGCCCGCCGGCAGCTTCTCGCGGAGCTCGGGGTGGCAACCTTTGCCGATAACCGGGCGATGCTGGCCGCCTTAAACAAGCAGGAAGCCGACGGGGTGATTCTGGCGGTTAAGCCGCAGGTGGTGCCGGAGGCCCTGGCTGGTTTAGATTTGGGAGGCCTGCCGCTCCTGTCGATTGTGGCCGGTTATAAGGTGGCGGCTTTGGAAGCCCTCCTCCCCGCCGGAACCAAGGTCCTGCGGGCGATGCCCAACACGCCGGCGCTGATCGGGGCGGGGATTACGGCCCTGGCCCTGGGGGCGCAAAGCGGGTCCGCCGAACAGGACTGGGCGGAGAAGGTCCTCCGTAGTTTGGGCCAGGTGGTCCTGGTTCCGGAAAGCCTGATGGATGCGGTGACCGGCCTGTCGGGCAGCGGACCCGGTTATGTCTACCTCTTTATCGAAGCTTTGATCGACGGCGGGGTCCTGGCCGGACTGCCGCGGGCTTTGGCCCGGGAACTGGCGGTGGCGACGGTTTTAGGGAGCGCGCGGATGGTCGCCGAGACCAACGAGCACCCGGCGGTCCTCCGGGATATGGTTACCTCACCGGGGGGAACCACCATTGCCGGTCTCCATACTTTGGAAGAAGCGGGTTTTTCCGGACAGGTGATGAGGGCCGTGCTGGCGGCTACGGACCGGGCTAAAGCTTTGGGTGAAGGAAAAAAGTAGGAACGAATTACGGTTGACGAAGAAAAGGAGCAGGCATGGATAAAGAACGATTCTTGGCGCACCTGGAAGGGGAAGACCGGGAACTGGTGGCCCGGGTCCTGGACCAGGTGGAAACGGCTTTAAAGAAGACCGCGCCGGTGGCGACGGATTTTCTTGACCCGAATCAGCGGGCCCTTTGTAGCGAAGTAATCCATTTTCTACCGGAGGTTAAAGCTTTATATTTCGGTGGGTACCGGGGAGCGGAGCGGCAACGGATGGTGGTCATGCCCGCTTTTTACCTGGACGAGGCCGTGGAACCGCCTTTGGCTTATTTGGCAATTCGGCCGCCGTTGAAAGGGGGGAAGGCCGCCCCCGCCGGAGCCGAACCACTGCTTAATCACCGGTCGGTTTTAGGCAGTATAATGGGTTTGGGGCTGAAACGGGGCAAAATCGGCGACATTCTCCTGGGGACTGAGGAAGCACAGGTGGTGGTCGCCGCGGAGATAGCCGAGTTTATCCTGACCAACCTGAGTAAAGTCGGTTCCTTGCCCGTCACGGTGGTGGCCATTGATCCGGAGCAATTGAACACCCCGGTGGAAAGGGTTAAGGAGATCAGGAGCACCGTGGCTTCACCGCGGTTGGATGCGGTGGCCGGGCTGGGTTACGGTGTTTCCCGGAGCCGGATGGTCCGGGAGATCAAAATGGGGAAGGTTAAGGTAAACTGGCAAGTGGTCACGGATCCCGACTATAAGGTGGCAACGGACGATGTGCTTTCGATCCGGGGCCGGGGCCGGGTCATTGTCGAGGAAATTGGTGGTGAAACGCGCAAAGGGCGTTTGTTTGTTAAACTGAAGAGGTTATTGTAGAACAACAACAGAATAATTTAGCTAGCAAAGGGAGGCTTGGTCCGATGTTTACACCAGTTGATTTGGAAACCATGGTTTTTCGACGGGGATTCCGCGGTTACAAGACCAAAGAGGTTCAAGAGTTTATGCGGAAGCTGATCGTTGATTATGAAAAACTATATAAAGAAAACATCGATCTCCGGGAAGAGTTGGAAGCGAAGAAAGATTTGCTCAAAAACTACCAGGCAATGGAAGAGACCCTGAAAAACACGCTTTATCTCGCCCAGGGGACCGCGGATGAGATCAAGTCGGCCGGGGAGAAACAAGCCGAGATCATTCTCCGGGAAGCGCAGAACCGGGCCGAGCAGATGCGGCTGAAAGTACGGGAGGAGATCCAGGCCGAACTCCAGCAGTTGGCCAATCTCAAGCAGCAGGTGGATATGTTCCGGATCCATTTCACCCGCTTTTTACAGACCTTGATTGAGATGGCCGAGAAACAACTGGATATTGACGACATCTGGGAGCAAATGACCGATCTTTCCCGCTGCGGGGTAAGCCGGAAGCAGGAAGAGAAGGAAGTCAAGCCGGAAAAACCGGAGAAACTGGAGAGTGTAGAGCGGTTTGACGAGAAACTGGAGAAACTGGGACGCTTCGACGAGAAGCTGGATAAATTTGAGAAACCGGAGAAGCTGGAGAAGCTGAGTGGGTTCAAGAAGGTGGAAACCCGCACGAAGCCGGCCGTGACAGAAATCGATGATGATGATGTCCTGGCGGCGGCGAAAGCGAAAGCGGCTAGACTATTTGAAACCACCGAGCTATAACGATTGCCGCGAAGAAAGCGGCCAGGTCGCCAAGGAGGCCCATACCGACCAGATGCTTCGGGCGGCTGATGCCGATGGCGCCGAGATAAACGGTGAGGACATAGAATGTGGTCTCCGAGCCCCCGGCGATGATGGAAGCCATCAAGCCGAGGAGGGAATCGGGGCCATGTTTCTGTGTTAAGTCGGCCAGAAACCCGATGGTTCCCGAACCGGAGAGCGGCTTCACCAGACCCAGGGGGATGATCTCCTCGGGAATCCGCAGGAGGCGGGCGAGCGGGGCGGTGAGGCGGCAAAAAAGGCTAAGGGCACCCGAAGTCTTGAAGACCGCGAGCGCGCCAAAGATGGCCAGGAAATAGGGGAGGAGTTGGAAACCGGTTTTCAAACCGGTGCCGGCTCCTTCGATAAAGGTTTCATATACTTTAACCCCTTTATACTCGCCGCAGGCGAGCACAACCAGGATGAAGAGGGGAATGGCCCAAACCGAGAGTAGTTTCATTTTTTACTCTCCTTTCGGGTTTTTTTTTATGATAAAATGCGTGAGCAGGGCCACGGTGGTTCCGATCAGCGAGACGAGTAAAATAGGAAGGATCACCACCGATGGTTGGACGGAACCGGCACGCGAACGGACGGCAATGATGGTGGAAGGAACGAAAGAGACGCCGCCCAAGATTAAAGCCAGGTATACGGCCATCTCATCGGAGACTTCGCCGGGTGTGGGGTTGACCTTTTCCAACTCGTGCATGGCCTTGATACCAAGCGGAGTGGCGGCGTGGCTTAAACCGAGCAGGTTGGCGGCCAAACTAAGGGTGATCGCGCCCATGGCCGGGCTGTCGGAAGGAAGACGGGGGAACAGGTGGCGGAGGAGCGGATGGAGGACGCGGGCCACTTTTTGGGTGATGCCGGCGGCTTCGGCGATCTTGAGCAGGCCGGACCAGAAGGCGAGAAAACCAATGAGCTCCAAGGTGAAGTTGACGCTCTCCTCCATGGCGGCAATGAGGGCCAGAGTAGTCTCCTCGACGCGTCCGGTCGCCCCGGCTACCAGAAAGCCGAGAAAAAAAAGGGCAAACCAGATTTTATTGATGGCGAACACCCCCCACAGATTTATATATACGTGGCGTAGCGGGTTTATGCCCAATAAATGGATGGCTAGTGATGGGAGAGAAAGATCGTGGGGACCTATTCCCAACGCACGAAGGAAGAGTTGGCCAGGAAGTACCCGGCGCAAAAATGTTGCGTCAAGGCGGAACTGGCGGCGATTGTGCGGGCCAGTGGCAGTCTGCATTTACGGGCCAACCATTCTTATGTCCTGACGGTCAGCAGTGAAAGCGCGGCCTTAATCCGGAAAACCCTTTTACTGCTGAAAAAATACTTTCAGCTGCCCGGGCAGATTATTGTGGAAGATACCGGCCGGTTTAACCGGCGCCACTACCGCTTACAGCTGATCGGGGCCCGGAATGTCAAACGGGTCTTGACGGAGCTGGAGATCTTATCGGCCGGGTTGCAGTTGAACAGCGCCATCTCGCCCTCGCTGGTCCGGAACGACTGCTGCCGGGCGGCTTTCTTGCGGGGGGCGTTTTTGGCCCGCGGTTCGATTACCGATCCCCAGAAACCCAACTACCATCTGGAGATCACCACCGAGAACGAGGAGTTTGCCGTGGGTTTAAATTATTTGTTAAACCTCTGCGGGTTCCGGGCGGGCATCCACCACCGGAAGGAATATACTGTTTATTTGAAGGGCGCGGAAACGATCAGCCGGTTTATCAGTTTCATCGGTGCCCACAGCGCTTTTTTGGCCATGGAAGAAGTGCGCGTGATTAAAGAGATGCGCAATGAAGTGAACCGCCTGGTCAATTGTGAAACGGCCAACCTGGAGAAATCGGTGCGGGCGGGTTTGGAACAAGTGGAAGCGATCAAGGCTTTGCAAGACCGGAAGGTCCTGGCCACCCTGCCCGCGAGCCTCCAGGAGGTTGCCCGGTTGCGTCTGGAACATCCCGAAGTCAGCCTCAGGGAACTTGGCGAACTGGCCACACCGCCTTTGAGTAAGTCGGCGGTGAACCACCGGATGCGGAAATTGTTAAAAATTGCCGAAACTTTTATTGGCCAGGAGGAAATGGATTCTCCAGGATGAAGCTTTAGTTTTGAATTCAATGTAAGAATTTATTATAACCTCATCAACCCGGTTTCCCGTTATTATCCTCCTTTTTCCGACGGGAAGTCTCCTGAAACCGTGCGAGTTGCAAAAACTGTTAATGATAGTTTTAGCTTGATCGGGAGATAATTCCAGTAGCAATGAAAATCCCGCGCCCAAGGCAAGGGGCGACGGCAAAAAGGAAAAAGGAGGAGTAAAAAATGGGAGTAAAAATCGGGATTAACGGTTTTGGCCGGATCGGCCGGAGTGTTTTCCGTGCCATTTTACAGTACCATCCGGAGCTGGAAGTGGTGGCGGTCAACGACCTGACGAACGCGGAGACCTTGGCTCATCTTCTGAAGTATGATTCGGTCCATGGGCGCCTGGCGGCGGACGTCCGTGCGGAAGCCGACCGGATCATCGTGGGCGGCAAAGCGGTCAAGGTCCTTTCGGTGCAAGACCCGGCCGAGATTCCCTGGTCGGATTATGGCGTCGAGATTGTGATTGAAGCAACGGGTATTTTTACCCTGAAAAATGACGGCGTGAATAAGAAAGGCCGGGTGGTGCGCGGTGCCGTCAATCATATTACCAAAGGCGGCGCCAAGAAAGTGATCATTACGGCGCCCGCCAAGGAGGAAGACCTGACCATTGTGATGGGGGTCAACCATGACCAGTACGATCCCCAAATACATCATGTCGTCTCCAACGCCTCCTGCACCACCAACTGTTTGGCCCCGGTAGCCAAGGTTCTCCACCAAAAATTCGGGATTAAACGGGGCTTGATGACCACTGTACATAGCTATACCAACGACCAGCAGATTTTGGATCTGCCCCACAGTGACTTGCGGCGGGCCCGGGCGGCCGCGTTATCGATTATCCCGACGACGACCGGGGCGGCGCGGGCGGTGGCCTTGGTCCTGCCGGAGTTGAAAGGGAAGCTGAACGGGTTTGCCATGCGGGTACCCACGCCCAACGTCTCGGTGGTTGATTTCGTGGCGGAGTTGAACCAGTCGCCGGTGAGCGTGGAAGAGATCAACGCTACTTTGAAGGCGGCGGCCGAAAACGAGCTTAAAGGGATTATGAGCTATAACGAGCTGCCGTTGGTCTCTTCCGATTACAACGGTGATCCCCATTCCTCCATTGTGGATGGCCTTTCGACGATGGTGATCGAGGGCAACCTGGTGAAAGTGGTGGCCTGGTACGACAATGAATGGGGTTATTCCTGCCGGGTGGCGGATTTGGCTGTTTATATGGGGGAGAAAGGTCTTTAATATAGAGCAAAAAACCCGAGAAAGAAGCAAGGAGTGGTGTGCTGATGAAAAAGATGACCATCAAGGATCTGGCGGTAAAGGGAAAACGGGTTTTAGTCCGGGTTGATTTCAACGTACCGGTGGACGACAACGGACAAATCACCGATGACCGCCGGATTCAAGCGGCGTTGCCGACCATCAACTATCTGGCGGAGCAAGGGGCGAAAGTCATCCTGGTCTCCCATTTTGGCCGTCCGAAAGGGGTGGACGAGAAATACCGGATGGACACGATCGCCCAACGCCTGCGCGAACTCAGTGGGCGGAAGGTGATTAAGGTCAACGACTGTATCGGTGAAGAACCGCAAAAAGCCGTGGCCGCAATGGCCGAAGGCGACATTCTGCTCCTGGAGAATGTACGCTTCTATAAAGAGGAGACGGCCAACGATCCGGAGTTTGCCCGGCAACTGGCCGCGGTGGCTGATCTTTATGTGAATGATGCCTTTGGCACGGCGCACCGCGCCCACGCTTCGACCGCCGGGGTAACGGCCTATCTGAAACCGGCTGTGGCCGGCTTCCTGATCGAAAAAGAACTGGCGATTATGGGTAAAGCCATCACCGACCCCGAAAGACCCTTCGTCGCCATCCTGGGCGGGGCGAAAGTGGCCGATAAATTAGGGGTCATCACCAATCTCCTCAACAAAGTGGACACCTTGATCATCGGCGGGGGCATGGCTTATACCTTCCTCAAGGCGAAGGGGCTCGAGATCGGTAAGTCCTTGCTTGATGCAGAAAAAATCGACTTTGCCCGGGAGATGATCGCCCAGGCGGAGGCGAAAGGGGTCCAATTGCTCCTCCCGGTGGACGTGGTTGTAACCGATGACTTTAAGAACCCGACCATGCATAAGACAGTGCCGGCCGATGCGATCCCGGCGGATCTGCAAGGTGTGGATATCGGCCCCGAGACGATCAAGCAGTTTACAGCGGCGATCAAAGCGGCGAAGACGGTGGTCTGGAACGGGCCAATGGGTGTCTTTGAAAATCCCACCTTTGCCGTGGGGACAAACGCCATCGCCCAAGCCATGGCCGAAGCTGACGCGACGACGATTGTCGGTGGCGGCGATTCGGCGGCGGCGGTTGAGCAGCTGGGCTACGCCGACAAGATGACCCATGTCTCGACCGGTGGCGGGGCTTCGCTGGAGTTCCTGGAAGGGATAGAGCTGCCGGGGGTAGCTGCGCTTACCGATAAAGAATAAGAGGTGGTAACCGTGCGGAAACCGATTATTGCTGGGAACTGGAAGATGTATAAGACCAATACCGAAGCACGGGCTTTGGTCAACGGGTTGAAAGAAAAGACCATGCCGGCGGCGGTGGAAGTTGTGCTCTGTCCGCCCTTTACGGCGTTGACGACTGTGGCGGAGCTTCTGCAGGGGACGGCGATTGGGCTGGGAGCCCAGGACCTGTTCTGGGAGGATGAAGGGGCTTACACCGGTGAGGTTTCGCCCTTGATGCTCAAGGAATTGGGCTGCTCCTATGTGATTATCGGCCATTCGGAGCGGCGGCAGTATTTTGGGGAAACCGACGAAACGGTGAACAAAAAGGTGAAAGCCGCCCTTCGCCACGGCTTGAAACCCATCATTTGTGTGGGTGAGAGTTTACAGCAGCGGGAAGCGGGTGAAACCAACGCTTTCGTTGCGGGGCAAGTGGAAAAAGCCCTGGACGGACTGGCGCCGGAGAGTATTCCGCAGGTGGTCATTGCCTACGAACCGATCTGGGCCATTGGCACCGGCCGGTCTTCCAGCGGGTCCGATGCCAATGAAGTAATTGGCTTGGTCCGCCAGACGATCGCCAAGAAATTCGGTTCCTCCCTGGCGGAGCAGGTGCGCATCCAGTACGGAGGCAGTGTGAAACCGGGGAATATTAAAGAGTTCATGGACCAACCGGAGATCGACGGTGCTTTGGTTGGCGGGGCCAGCCTCAAGGCGGAGGACTTTTACGGGATTATTTCCTATTAGGTAGTACGCTAAAGCAAGTTAGGCAGTGTTGAACGGAGAGATGAAAAATGGAGCTTAAATACAGACCGGTTGGGTTGATTATCTTGGACGGGTGGGGTCATAATCCTGACCCCACCTATAATGCGATCCATGCCGCCCGGACGCCCTTCTTGGACCGGATGATGGCGGAGAACCCCCATGCGCTGGTTGAAACCTCCGGCGAGGCCGTGGGGCTTCCGGAAGGGCAGATGGGTACCTCGGAAGTGGGACATCTGAACATGGGGGCCGGGCGGATTGTCTACCAAAGCCTGGTCCGGATCAGTAAAGCGCTGAAGAACGGCGAAATTAAACACATCCCGGTCTTTACCGAACTTATCCAGTACTTAGTCGCAAACAAAAAACCGTTACATTTCATGGGGCTTGTCTCTCCCGGCGGGGTCCACAGCCACACTGAGCATTTATACGGCTTTATCCGGTTGGCGGTGGAAATGGGCGTGCAAGATATCTATGTCCACGCGTTTCTTGACGGACGTGATACCCCGCCGGCCAGCGCCAAGGAGTATTTGGCGGAGCTCGAAGCGGAGCTGAAAAAGATCGGGACGGGGCGCATTGCGACCGTTGCCGGTCGTTATTACGCGATGGACCGGGATAAACGGTGGGAACGGGTGGAAAAGGCCTACGCGGCGATGGTTGACGGCGAAGGGGAGAAAGCCCCTGATGCGCTGTCCGCCGTGGATGCTTCATACCAGAAAGGTGTCCACGACGAGTTTGTGGTGCCGACCGTGATTGAAGAAGACGGAAGACCGGTGGCCACCATTGAGCCCGGTGACGGGGTGATCTTTTTTAATTTCCGTCCCGACCGGGCCCGGGAGATCACCAGAGCATTTGTGGATCGGAACTTTACTGGCTTTCCGCGGAAAAAAGGCTTCTTGGCCACGCGCTTTGTCTGCTTGACCCAGTACGATGAGGAGCTGGACGTTCCCTTGCTCTTCCCGCCGGAGCCACCGATGGAGAACATCCTCGGGAAGTACCTCAGTGCGTTAGGTTTCAAACAACTCCGGATCGCGGAAACCGAAAAATACGCCCATGTGACCTACTTTTTTAACGGCGGGGAAGAAGTTCCCTTCCAAGGGGAGGAGCGGATCCTGATCCCTTCGCCGAAGGTGGCCACCTATGACTTGCAGCCGGAGATGAGCGCCTTGGAGGTCACCGACCGGGTCTTGGC
The DNA here is from genome assembly GCF_013664685.1 of Capillibacterium thermochitinicola. NCBI lineage: Bacteria > Bacillati > Bacillota > Capillibacterium > Capillibacterium thermochitinicola. The sequence goes on along the minus strand of NZ_JAAKDE010000006.1, from coordinate 6,842 downwards.
CGAGATTGCCTCCGACCGTTTTGACGTGATCATTATGAACTACGCCAACGGTGATATGGTTGGCCATACCGGAGTTTGGGAGGCGGCGGTGAAAGCGGCGGAGACCGTGGATGCTTGTTTGGCGCGGGTGGTGCCGGCGATCCTGGAAAAAGGCGGGGTGGTGCTAATCACCGCCGATCATGGTAACGCCGAGCTGATGGTGGATCCGGTGACGAAGGAGCCCTGGACTGCCCATACTACCTTCCCGACGCCGGTGATCCTCATTGGTTACAAAGAGAAATGTCGGTTAAAGAACGGTATTTTGGCGGATATCGCCCCGACCCTGCTTGAGCTGATGGGCCTGCCCAAACCGGCGGAGATGACCGGCCACTCTTTAATCGAACATTTGCCCTAAGGGATACCCCAAGGTTTGGATTAATCATAAATAAGATGAGCTAAAGGAGGAATAAGATTTGACTTCAATCGTTGATATTCATGCCCGAGAAATTTTGGATTCCCGCGGGAACCCCACGGTCGAAGTGGAAGTCGCCCTGGCCGGAGGCGCGGTCGGACGGGCGGCGGTACCGTCCGGTGCTTCCACCGGTGCTTTTGAAGCCGTTGAACTACGGGACGGGGATAAAAACCGTTACTTGGGCAAAGGTGTCCAGACGTCCGTCAATAACGTCAATGAGGATATTGCCGGCGAAGTAATCGGTATGGATGCCTTGGACCAGACCGAAATCGACCAGTTGATGATCGACCTGGACGGGACCCCGAATAAGGGGAGACTGGGTGCCAACGCCATCTTAGGGGTGTCGCTGGCGGTGGCCAAAGCGGCCGCCAACGCGCTGGAGATCCCCCTCTACCGTTACCTGGGCGGGGTCAATGCCAAAGAACTGCCGGTCCCGATGATGAATATTCTCAACGGCGGGAAGCATGCCGACAATAGCGTTGATCTGCAAGAGTTTATGATTATGCCCGTCGGGGCGGAAAGCTTCTCCCAGGCGTTACAGTGGGGGGCCGAGATCTTCCATGCCTTGAAAGCAGTGTTAAAGGCAAAAGGCTACGCGACGGCCGTGGGCGACGAAGGCGGTTATGCCCCCAACCTGAAGAGTAACCAGGAAGCCCTGGACGTAATTATGGAAGCGATCACGAAAGCCGGATTAACCCCGGGCAAAGAGATTATGTTCGCCATGGACCCGGCCACGACCGAGCTGTGGGATGCGGCCAAGGAGAAAGGCGAAGAGGGCAAGTATTTCTTCTGGAAATCGGGGATGATGAAGACCCGCGAAGAGATGGTGGAGTTCTGGGCTGATTTGGTCAATAACTACCCGATCATCTCGATCGAAGACGGTATGGCCGAAGAGGACTGGGAAGGTTGGGCGATGCTGACCGAACGGCTGAAGGGGAAAGTGCAGCTGGTCGGTGACGACCTGTTCGTGACCAACACGCAGCGTTTGGCGAAGGGGATCGAGCTGGGGGTCGCCAACTCGATTCTGATTAAGGTCAACCAGATCGGAACCCTCACCGAGACCCTGGATGCGATTGAGATGGCGAAAAAGGCCGGTTATACGGCGATCATTTCCCACCGTTCAGGCGAGACGGAGGACACCACCATTGCCGATATCGCCGTGGCCACCAATGCCGGACAGATTAAGACCGGTGCTCCTTCCCGGACCGACCGCGTGGCCAAGTACAACCAGTTGCTGCGGATCGAAGATATGTTGGGCGACCGGGCGGTTTACAGCGGACGGGCAGCCTTCTACAATTTGAAGAAGAAGTAAGAAACAAGGTAAGCAAAAAAAGGCGGAAGGACGGCGCGGCCGGCCTTCCGCACCGTTTGCCACGGCCGTGACAAAAAATCTCGGACAGGCCTTGTTTAGGGTGGACAACTTTGATACAATAAAAAAATAAGCGACCCAGCAGGGGGTGAAGATGTGAACTTCTTTTCGGTTCTCTTATTGATCGTCTCCGTGGCTTTGATTGTGTTGGTGACGATTTTACCGAGCAAAGAAGAAGGCTTGGGCGCGTTGGGTGGCGGGTCTTCGCGTTTTTTTGGTAAAAACAAAGGATTGGAAACGCTCCTCACCAAAATAACAGCCGGGTTGGGCGTAGCTTTTTTCCTGCTCGCGATCATTGCCAATCTCGTGTAACTCCCGCATGGGAGTTTTTTTCGTGCTGCCAAGGAGAGTTTTTCGCTCAAGAAAAAACCTGGTTAAACCGAAATTATTAGTGAACGGCGGGACCGGTTAGCTCGATCTGTACTTTTCCACCCGAAGAAAGCAGGAATAGGCCACCCCGGTGTAGAATAAGGCTATAGTTTCGGGAGAGTATTTGGCCACAGGGAGGGGTTCCTTTGGAGTTTATTAGTATCAAAAGGCGCATAATGATCCGGATTATTCCTTCTTTAGCCATCGCACTTCTGCTCAGCAATTTGATGGGAGCCTTTATCTCCAGTAAATTCATACGCATCGTCCTCAATCTGCTGATGGTTCTGGCGTACATAAAATTCGTGGAAGGCTTTTTTAATAAAGGAATATTGAAGCCAATTTATCAGATTAACAAGGTTGCCGAGGAAGTTGCCGAGAACAACTTAAGTAACGAAGTGACGGTGTTGACCAGAGACGAGTTTGCCATCCTCGGCCATAATATCAACCGGATGCTTGAAAATCTCCGTCGTATTCTCCAAGAAAACTTGGAAGCGGCGGAGAAATTAACGATGGCCGCCCATGAAATGTCCACCATGGCGGAACAGGCGAATCTTTCGTCACAAGAAGTGACGCGCTCGATCGATGTCATTGCCCAGGGAACCGAAGAACAGTCCCACCATGTAAAACAATCATCCCTTGCCGCCCAACAGATGGCCTCGACTGCGCAGGAAGTGGCTGCTGAATCGCAAAAAGCGGCTTCCTTTTCGAGTGAAGCTTCGGAGCGGGCGAAAGCCGGTGGGGAGATTATCCAGACGGTGCGGGCTAAAATTCTACAGGTTAAAGAGACGGTTGACGCCTCGGCGGATACCGTTCGCCGGCTTGGACAACGTTCGCAGGAGATCGGAAAGATCACCGATGTGATCCGGGCGATCTCCCGCCAAACCAACCTTCTGGCCCTGAATGCGGCCATTGAGGCCGCCCGGGCCGGTGAACACGGCCGCGGTTTCTCGGTGGTAGCCGACGAGGTTCGTGCGCTCGCCGAACAAACCACCGAATCCACCAGCCAAATCGTGAAAATGATCGATGAGATCCAGAAAGAAACCCAGGCCGCCGTGGAAGCCATGGAGTCGGGGAAAAACGTCGTTGACGAGGGAGCCGCGTTGGCCATTCAAGCCAACGAAGCCTTTAATGCAATTGTTTCCGCGGTAACCGAGACCGTCCAGACGATTCAGGAGATTGCCGCCGCTTCCCAGGAACAGGCAGCCAGCAGTGAAGAGATGACCAGCACGATGACGGGTGTGGAGGAGATTGCCCAGCGGAACGCGACGGCGGCCCAACAAGTGGCGTCCGTGACCGAGCAACAAAGGGCTGTTATGGAGCAGTTGACCAAATCCTCCAGCGCCTTGGTGGAGATGGCGGAGCACTTAACTTCGATGGTGGGGAGATTCAAAGTCAGTTCCGATTTCCAACGTTGCTGGCGAGTCCATGATTGCAACTGGGTGGACTGTCCAGCCTACCAAGCAAAAGAAGAAAAATGCTGGTTAATCCCCAACACCTTACAACGGTGTGGTATACCCGCCGGCTCCGTGGAAGAGAAACGGGCTACCTGTCACCAGTGTGAAGTCTTTAAGATTAACACCGCAAAACTGGAGAAACAAAAAGATCAGGTTGTCAATGGTTAAACTGGACGAAGAAGATTTTAAAATGAGAAGCCAGTATAACACTGGCTTCCTCTTATGTCTATTGATAACCAGACAGCAGGTAATATGGTAAGAGGAGGTGGTTGAGGGGAAGGTGGTCTCCGTTCGGTATCCCGGCGCAAATTAAATAATTCAGAAAGGAGTTGCGTACGATGAATATATTAGTGCTTAATAGTGGTAGTTCTTCGCTGAAGTATAAGCTTTTTTCCGCTGCAAAAGAAGAAGTATTGGCGCATGGTTTGGTTGAAAGAATTGGGATGCCGGGAGGACTGGGCAAGATCACCCATCAAGTACAACAGAACGGAAAGTACGAGGCTGAAGAGGAGATCTCCAACCACCAACAGGGTTTACGTATGATCTTAAACCTGCTGACCGACGAAAAGTGGGGTGTGTTGCGCGATCTCAAAGAGATTGGCGGTGTTGGGCACCGCGTGCTCCACGGTGGTGAGTACTTTAAAGAGTCCATTTTGGTGACCCCCGAAGAGTTGCGGAAGATGGAGGAGCTCGTTGAGCTTGGACCGCTGCATATGCCCGCTAACCTTATGGGGATTAAGGCTTGTGCCGAATTGATGCCCGGAGTGCCACAAGTCGCGGTCTTTGATACGGCTTTTCACCAGACGATGCCGAAGAAGGCCTATCTCTATGCCCTGCCTTATGAGTTATACGAGAAATATCGGGTCCGCCGGTATGGGTTCCACGGAACCTCCCACCGTTACGTGTCAGGCCAAGCGGCGAAGTTGCTTGGGTGTCCGCTGGAGAGTTTGAAGATGATCACCGCGCATCTTGGGAACGGGAGCAGTCTGGCGGCCATCGACGGGGGTAAAGTAATTGATACCTCGATGGGGTTGACGCCACTCGAGGGTTTAGTGATGGGGACAAGATCCGGGGACCTTGATCCGGCGATTGTCCCGCTGATCGGGAGTAAATTGAAACTCACTCCGGAACAGGCCGATGAATATTTGAACAAAAAGAGCGGGTTTGTGGGGATGACCGGTTACTCCGATATGCGTGATATCCAGCGGGAACGTCAAGCGGGGAATCTTCGCGCCCAAGAAGCTTATGACTTGTTTATCTACCGGATTGTCAAGTACATCGGGGCCTATATGACGGCCTTGAAGGGCCTTGACGTGCTGGTCTTTACGGCCGGGATCGGTGAAAACGACTGGCAAGTACGGGCCGATATCTGCCGGGAGCTTGAATTCCTCGGAGTCAAAATGGATTATGAGAAAAATGAAGGGCTGCGCGGGAAAGAGACCATCTTAAGCCTTCCCGACTCGAAGGTGAAGGTTTTACTGGTCCCCACCAATGAGGAGTTGGTGATTGCCCGGGATACGATGGCTCTGATTTCGTAAACCAACCGCGATTGCTATTTCTTGACATCGGCGGCGGACCCGGCTATAATGTTAAATGACACTTTTGAGGAGTTGGCACTTTTGGAAGTCAAGAAAATTGCCACGAATCGTCGGGCCCGGCACGAATATTTTATCGAAGAGACAATCGAAGCAGGAGTGGTTTTAACGGGGACCGAGGTGAAGTCCTTACGGCAGGGGAAGGGAAACCTTAATGAAAGTTACGCGCTGATTAAGGCGGAGGAAGTTTTTCTTTACAACTGCCATATAAGCCCGTATGATTATGGGAACCGGTATAACCATGATCCCTTGCGTCCCCGTAAACTGCTTTTGCATAAGGCAGAGATTCGAAAAATAGCGGCGAAGATAAAAGAAAAGGGTTATACTTTAGTGCCGTTAAACATGTATTTTGACCGGAATAACCGGGTTAAGATCGAGTTGGCATTGGCCAAAGGAAAGAAACTGTATGATAAACGTCATGACCTCGCCAAACGGGATGCGGCGCGGGAAGTGGCCCGGACGTTAAAGGGAAGACCTGACTAGGAAGGTGAGAGATGGTTTCGCCGCAAGGTTTGCCAAAACTCTGCGGATCGAGTATAATAAATAAGGTAAACCAATTCCCGTTGGGGGCGACCGGTTTCGACGGGGAGTGTGGTGACAGGAGTAGCGGGTCGAGGTGCTGTGGCCTCGTTAAACTGCAGCAAGCACAATAAGTGCCAATAACAATTACGCTTTAGCTGCTTAATTAACAGCGGCCGTCCAATCCGGACTTTACCTGGGAGTCTGGTGCGGGCGTCACTTAAACCAGGTTGCTCACCGGCCAATTCTCGGAGGCTGGTGCTAAGCGGATCGAGATAGCCGAAGTCCAGTTTGTCCGTAGACGGGACTTTGGTGAAACCAAAATACGGACTGCACCCGGAGAGACTCCTGTGGTCATCTTTCCGGACGGGGGTTCGACTCCCCCCGCCTCCACCAAAACATCCATTAGGATGATTTGATTTATAACCGGATAATTTGGCTTATAACTACCAAACAGATAATATTAATTATTTATGTTACTTATATTATTAAATATCAAATCAAGAAGATCACGGGTTTTATTACAGGTTGGCCGCGTTCGTAACAAACCGGAGGAAAGGAGACGTTGTGCTGATGAACCATAAAATTTCTTCGGCAATCGGAGAGATAGTTGAAGCCCAGGGCTCCTCCCTGACGGCAGCGGAAGCGATTGCGAAACTAAAGGAAAGATTTTCGGACGCAGAGTTGGAGGAGTTTTATAAAGCACTGAATTTCAGCAACCTTGAACAAGCAGTGCAAGCGATTATCAATGATATCAAAGGTTAACCCCGTACGGGGTTGTTTTTTTTACCCATTTGTTGCCTCCGGGCAAAGTGAAGTTAACCGTTTCTTGTTATAATAAATTCAGACCAAGACAAACAACCTTTTCCATTTTCCTCCTTTTTATCATACGGGGTTCGTCCACATAACCCGCAGTTGCCGAGTAAGCGGGGGCATTGTACCCGCTGATGATGTGGAACTTTTACCTTTGCGAAGGCCTTAATTTATTTAAGGCCGAAAAACAAACGGGCGCCGTCGGGCGCTTATTTTTTTATTACAAAACGGGAACCAATAGGGCGCAAAAACGAGTTGAGTCCATATAATGG